>CAIJHZ010000147.1 GCA_903820565.1 uncultured Actinomycetes bacterium | reverse complement strand
CTGCTGTTTCTCCCATGGCATCTACGCCATACAACGACCAGCTTGCTTTTGTAGGTGTTCAAAACTTTGCGGTTCGTAGACCTCGCGCCAGTCCTGAATACGAACATCAACTGGACGACGAGTAGGGGTTTCTCGCGGAGTTGTCATAAATCCCTTTGGATCAGCCATTAGCTGCAACCTCCATCACTAGTGCATCTGCTGGTAAGCCTTCACGAATCGCACGTTCCATTGCCACAAGAACACGCGCATAGTCTCGAGGCATAATCAACGAAATTCTTCCAACGCTCTTCTGCCAATCTTGTAGCAGTGCAGAGGCAATTTCAGAACCGGTTTCGGCATAGTAAGAAGAGATGTGTGCTTTAAGAATTTCTTTCTGATCTTCTGGGACAGCCAAAACATCAACCATGTCAGCATTTACATGTGCTGTATCAAGGTCTAACACAAAGGCTCGTCCACCAGACATACCTGCTGCAATGTTGCGGCCCGTGCGACCCAAAACGACAACAGTTCCACCCGTCATGTACTCACAGCCGTGATCGCCAATTCCTTCAACGATTGCTAGGGCTCCAGAGTTTCGGACACAGAATCGTTCGCCGACAACACCACGAATAAAGATGTCTCCTGCTGTTGCTCCATAACCAATTACATTTCCGGCAATGACATTGTCCTGAGATTTAAATGACGCTTTTTCATCAGGGCGAACAATCACTCGTCCACCAGAAATTCCCTTACCAACATAATCATTTGAATCACCATACAAACGAATTGTTAGCCCCTTGGGAATAAATGCACCCAGAGATTGACCAGCTGAACCGTGCAATGTGACATCGATGGTTCCTTCAGGTAATCCCTCGGCACCATATTTACGAGTGATCTCAGCACCCAGCATTGTTCCAACTGTGCGATTTACATTTCGCACTGGTAAGTCAATTCTGACCGCTTCGCCACTTGCCAATGCAGCTTCTGACAGTTTGATTAAGGTGTTATCAAGTGCGGCATCTAAACCGTGATCTTGCTTGATTGTGCTGTGCAATGGGCTTTCAACATCTGGGCGCACCAATAATGGTTCAAGGTTTAATCCTGCAGCCTTCCAGTGATCAACTGCTTTTCGTGTATCTAGAAATTCAACATGACCAACAGCTTCAAGCAGCGTTCGGAATCCTAATTGAGCCAAAATTTCTCGAACTTCTTCGGCAATATATTCGAAGAAGGTTTCAACGAATTCAGGCTTACCTGTAAAGTTTTTTCGAAGCTCAGGGTTTTGAGTTGCTACACCAACTGGACAGGTATCTAAATGGCATACGCGCATCATGATGCATCCAGAAACCACTAGCGGGGCAGTTGCAAATCCAAACTCTTCTGCACCTAACAATGCTGCAATTACAACATCGCGGCCGGTCTTTAGCTGGCCATCAGTCTGAACAACAATGCGATCACGCAAACCGTTAAGTAACAGTGTCTGTTGCGTTTCAGCTAGCCCTAGCTCCCATGGCGCACCAGCGTGCTTAAGAGATGTAAGTGGTGAGGCACCGGTTCCGCCATCATGGCCAGATATTAAGACAACATCTGCATGTGCTTTAGAAACACCAGCTGCAACTGTTCCGACGCCAACTTCTGCCACCAACTTAACGTGCACGCGTGCGTTCTTGTTGGCATTTTTTAGGTCATGAATTAGTTGCGCAAGATCTTCAATGGAATAAATATCGTGATGAGGAGGAGGCGAAATCAATCCGACACCTGGTGTTGAGTATCGTGCTTTAGCAATCCATGGATAGACCTTATTTCCAGGTAGCTGACCACCCTCACCTGGTTTTGCGCCTTGCGCAATTTTGATCTGAATATCATCACTATTGACCAAGTAGTTACTGTTTACGCCAAATCTTCCAGATGCAACCTGCTTGATTGCAGAACGCTTTGAGTCACCATTTGCCATTGGAACATAGCGCTCTGGCTCTTCCCCACCTTCGCCTGTGTTTGATTTTCCACCCAAGCGATTCATGGCAATCGCTAAAGTCTCATGTACTTCAGCAGAAACAGATCCATAGGACATTGCACCTGTAGAAAAACGCTTAATGATGTCGCGGGCTGATTCAACTTCATCAATTGAAATCGGCGCATTAACTCCATCCTTGAATTGGAATAACCCACGAAGCGTCATCAGGCGCGAGCTTTGCTCATTGACGCGATCGGTATAACGCTTGAACACGTCGTAACGTTTGTTGCGAGTTGAGTGCTGCAATGTAAATACAGTTTCTGGATCAAATAGGTGTGGTTCACCTTCGCGGCGCCACTGGTACTCCCCACCAATTGGAAGGCGCTTTGTTCCTGGTACTTCTCCCCCAGGTGGATATGCGATGTGATGTCGGGCAATTGTTTCTTCCGCAATGATGTTGAGTGAAACACCGCCAAGACGTGAGGTAGTTCCCACAAAGTACTCATCAACAACTTCTTGCGACAATCCAATAGCTTCGAATACCTGAGCACCTGTGTATGAGGCAATAGTGCTGATGCCCATCTTGGACATCACTTTTAGCACACCTTTTCCAAGGCTCTTAATAAGATTCTTAACAGCTTTTTCCGGGGTAATTCCGGTGATGACACCCTGAAGAACTAAATCTTCTGCTGACTCCATAGCTAGATACGGGTTCACGCATGCTGCGCCATAGCCGATAAGTAAAGCAACATGGTGAACTTCGCG
>CAIJHZ010000146.1 GCA_903820565.1 uncultured Actinomycetes bacterium | reverse complement strand
CCATATCTTGCCTACGCAGTGATGTTGGCAGCTGGATTAAAGGGTATTGAAGAAAAGTATGAATTAACCGATTCAAAGGATCCAGTTGCATTGCCTTCAAATCTCAATGAAGCAATCACAGCAATGGAAAATAGCGACCTAGTCCGAGAAACCCTAGGTGCGCATGTATTTGAATATGTACTTCGCAATAAGCGCGCCGAATGGCTTGATTACAGTCGCCAAGTCAGTGCCTTCGAACTCGATCGCTATTTGCCCGTCCTTTAATACACGCGTTACCCTTAGAGCGTGAACTTCCCTCAGCAGCGCCCATCAAAGATGCCAGTGCATCGCTATGAGCCTTTTCACCCTGTAGATCTTCCGGATCGCACCTGGCCAAATAAGAAAATTACTAAAGCACCTCAGTGGTGTTCTGTAGATCTTCGTGACGGAAATCAAGCGCTGATTGATCCAATGGATACACCGCGCAAGTTAGCGATGTTCAAGCTGTTAGTTGCTATGGGTTACAAGGAAATTGAAGTTGGCTTCCCAAGTGCAAGCCAGACAGATTTTGATTTTGTTCGCAAAATTATTGAAGAAAATTTAATCCCTGATGATGTTGTTATTCAGGTTTTGACCCAAGCACGCGAGTCTTTAATAATTCGAACTTTTGAGGCGATCAAAGGTTCAAAACAGGCGATTGTCCACTTGTACAATTCAACATCTACATTGCAACGCCGGGTGGTTTTTGGCCTTGACAAAGATGGCATTAAAAAGATTGCAACAGATGCGGCCAAAATTTGTTTAGATTTAGTGTCAACTGTTCCTGAAACTAAGGTTTCATTTGAATACTCACCTGAGTCTTATACAGGCACCGAACTTGAGTTTGCTGTCGAAGTTTGTAATGCGGTCAATGATGTGTGGAAACCAACCCCGCAGTGGAAGACAATCATGAATCTTCCAGCAACTGTTGAAATGGCAACCCCTAATGTGTATGCAGATTCAATTGAGTGGATGTGCCGTAATTTAAATAACCGGGAGAGCGTAATTGTTTCACTTCATCCGCATAATGATCGCGGCACAGGTGTTGCAGCGGCAGAACTTGGTTACTTGGCTGGTGCTGACCGCATTGAAGGAACATTGTTCGGAAATGGTGAACGCACCGGAAATGTTTGCCTGGTAACCCTTGGAATCAACTTAGTTACGCATGGCATCGATCCACACATTGATTTCTCGAATATTGATGAAGTTCGCCGCACAGTTGAATATGCAAATCAATTACGTGTTCCTGAGCGTCATCCTTATGGCGGCGACCTTGTCTTTACTGCATTTTCTGGTTCACACCAAGATGCAATCAAAAAAGGCTTTGATCATTTAGCACGAGATGCAAAAGCTGTAGGCAAAGAGGTTCGTGATCACACCTGGGCTATCCCTTATCTACCTATTGATCCACTAGATATTGGTCGCAGCTACGAAGCTGTTATTCGCGTTAACTCACAGTCAGGCAAAGGTGGCGTTGCTTACTTGATGAAGAATGAACATCACCTTGATTTGCCTCGCCGTTTACAAATTGAATTCTCGAAAAATGTTCAGGCAAAGACTGATGCCGAAGGTGGCGAAGTAAGTTCTGAAGATTTGTGGAACATCTTTGAAGATGAATACTTGCCTACCGAGAGCGCCCCGTGGGGACGTTTCCGTCTCAAGGGCTTGTCACAAAATTCAGTGCTAGGTGAGGATGTTTATCTGACTGTCTCACTCACAGATCGTGGAGAAATGCACGAACTTAAGGGACAAGGCAATGGTCCGATTGCAGCGTTCTGTAATATTTTGCAGGCATACGGAGTCGATGTCCAAGTTCTTGATTACTTCGAGCATGCACTATCTGCAGGTGGCGATGCTTCTGCTGCTGCCTATCTTGAATGTGCAATCGATGGCAATGTCTTTTGGGGCGTCGGAATCGATCCCAACACCACAACTGCTTCCTTAAAAGCGGTCGTGTCTGCGATAAATCGCGCAATTCGCTAACCCACGCACTACCTTTACCGTATGAGTTTGTACCGGGATGAGGCAATAGTTTTGCGCACTCAAAAACTCGGTGAGGCAGACCGCATCATCACAATGTTAACGCGCGATCATGGACGTATCCGCGGAGTGGCAAAAGGCGTTCGTCGTACAAAATCAAAGTTTGGTGCACGACTAGAACCGGGTAGCCATGTAGATATCCAGCTATATACCGGCAAAACTTTTGACACCGTTACACAAGTCGAAGCATTAATGAATTATGGCGAAGCGTTAACCGAGGATTATCAACGATGGACAGTTGCCGCAGCGATACTAGAAGCGGCAGAGCGATTTACATCGCAAGAAAATGAACCAGCATTACAAGAGTTTCAGTTAGTAGTTGGTGGCATGAAAGCGTTGGCAGAAAACCGATATGAGCCACTTCTAATCCTTGATGCTTTTTTATTGCGATCACTTGCTGTTGCTGGATATGCCCCTTCAATGACAATCTGTTCAAAGTGTGAAGCCCCTGGACCCCATAGGTACTTTTCATTAGTAGGTGGTGGATCTGTGTGCGCAGATTGTCGACCATCTGCCTGTGCAACACCTTTTCCAGAGACATTGGAACTCATGGGCGCATTGCTGTCGAGTGATTGGGATATCGCCACAGCAAGTGAAGGAAAATTTCGTCGCGAGGCTAGTGGTTTAATCGCTGCTTACTTACAATGGCACCTTGAACGCGGCCTGCGTTCATTGCCAATGGTGGAGCGGGTATGACAATAAAGATTCCTCATCACGTTGCGATAGTCATGGATGGCAATGGTCGATGGGCACAAAAGCGTGGGTTGCCACGCACGGCAGGACATGAAGCAGGCGAGGCAGCATTATTTGATGTCGTAGAAGGTGCAATTGAATTTGGTGTTAAAGAAATCAGTGCGTATGCCTTCTCAACTGAAAACTGGCGACGATCACCTGAAGAGGTCAAGTTTTTGATGGGCTTTAATCGTGATGTTATTCGCAGACGCCGCGATCAGATGAACGAGATGGGCGTTCGAATCCGTTGGATTGGACGACCAAAGCGATTGTGGAGCAGCGTCATTAACGAGCTAGAAGAAGCTGAAGAGTTAACCAAAAAGAACAAGAAATTAACTTTGAACATGTGTGTTAATTATGGAGGGCGAGCAGAGATTGTTGATGCTGCTGCAGAGTTGGCACGTGATGTTAAACGTGGAAAGCTAAAAGCTGATTCGATTACCGACAAGGTATTTGCTAAGTACTTGGATTCACCCACAATGAGTGATGTAGACCTATTTTTACGCTCATCTGGTGAGCAACGCACTAGTAATTTTCTGCCTTGGCAAAGTGTTTACGCCGAGTTTGTTTTTATGGATGTGTTGTGGCCGGATGTAACGCGTAAAACGTTGTGGAAAGCAATTGAAGAGTATTCAGCGAGAGATAGAAGGTTTGGAAAAGCGTAGCGATTCCGAATTGAAGGGCTAGCGGAAAAGCGCAATTAGGCTGAAAAAGCTACAACACCCCACATAATGCAAACACCAAGTGCCGTTGCAACCAATGTCCACTTAGACGCATGGCGTGAATGAGCTTCTGGCAAAATATGAGAAGTGGCAATATAAATAACAAATCCGGAAAATAGAGCAAGATACAAAGCCAGATACTTGTCGTTTAAGGCTAAGTAAGTTCCAAGTGCTGCTCCACCAATACGAGCAACCGCATCTATTCCAAGCAAATACTTACTTGATTTACTCCAATTGCCATTTTTTACCAACATTGAAACTGTGTTAAGTCCATCGCTAAATGCATGCACGGTAATTGCCAGAAATACTGCGATCCCGAGAGATGTACTCACTTGAAAAGCAACACCTATGCCAACGCCATCGAGGAACACATGTCCAGCCATAGCAAGTGCACCTAAAACTCCAGAAACTGAGTGATGATCGTGATCATGTCCGTAATGTGATTCAGCAGGTTCGTGCGAGCCAAAACCGCGTTCGACGATATGTAAAATTAAAAAGCCTGCCAATATGGCAATTGAAACAATAGGCACACCAGCAAAGTGGTCGGTATTCATTGCAAAGACTTCTGGCAGTAAATCAAAGCCGACTAGACCCATCAGTAATCCTGCAGACAGCCCGAGGACTAGGTGAAAACGATCCTTGGATCGAAATGCCAGGATTCCGCCGGCTGTGGTTGCTAGGACAGTTAGTCCTGCAAAAAAGATCGCCGAGTTCATTGTTTTAGGGTATCCGATTAGGCTGGTACCTATGTTCGCTATTGCTCGCTTCACAGTTCCCTTGGCCAACGCCGCTCATTTCGAGGCGCAATTAGATACCGCGCTTACTGCTTTTTCTCACTGTGCGGGCTTTGAAAGTGGGGAGTTTGGCCAGAATCTGGATGATCTAACCCTGTGGTCACTGACAACCCATTGGGAGAATGTAGGTTCTTACCGCAGGGCCTTGAGCAATAACGATGTGAAGATGAATGCAATTCCGATCTTGGCTCAGGCAATTGACGAGCCCGGTGCATACGAACGGTCGTACTCAGAGTAAAATAATCACACGGAAGTAACACATGTTGCTTTTCGCCGACAGCCAGCCGGACGGAGACAAAAATGGCAACGGACCGTTTAGAAAATATCGTAGGACTAGCAAAGCGTCGTGGGTTTGTATACCCATCATCTGAAATTTATGGCGGACTTCGCGCATCATGGGATTACGGCCCATTGGGTGTAGAGCTAAAAAATAATGTCAAGCGCCAGTGGTGGAAGTCCATGGTCATGGGCCGCGAAGATGTTGTTGGTCTTGATTCATGTGTGATTTTGGCAAAGGAAGTTTGGGAAGCATCAGGCCATGTTGCAACATTTAGCGATCCGCTAACAGAGTGCACCGCTTGTCACAAACGTTATCGCGCTGATCACCTTGAAGAAGCGTATGAAGCAAAGCACAAGAAGAAGCCAGAGTCTCTGACTGATGTTAATTGTCCCGCATGTGGAAACAAGGGACAGTTCACAACTCCGAAACAATTCAGCGGATTGCTTAAGACTTTTCTTGGACCGGTTGAAGATGAATCAGGTCTTGCATATTTAAGACCAGAGACTGCCCAAGGAATCTTTATTAACTTTGATCAGGTTATGACGACATCACGCAAAAAGCCACCATTTGGAATTGGCCAAATCGGTAAATCTTTCCGTAATGAAATTACACCTGGAAACTTTATTTTCCGTACTCGCGAATTTGAGCAGATGGAGATGGAGTTCTTTGTTGT
>CAIJHZ010000145.1 GCA_903820565.1 uncultured Actinomycetes bacterium | reverse complement strand
GTAATAACATCGCCAGCAATATCTTCAGTTGCGATTTCATTAATGAAAGCAGCAGGACCTGATAACGGAAAACGTTCTGAATAACGAGCAGCAGATTCAAATAACTGCATCATCGCATCTAGATCACGATCAGCTGCTGCTCCACGAATTCCAGGACGCAATGCTTGGTTGCGCCAGGCATTGGACAGCTTCTGTCCGTCACTTGTTACAGCGTTGTCCCAAATAAACCACAATAGATCATCTGCTAGCGCAGTCTTGTTTCGCGCAATCGCCTTTGCACCCTTTAACAAGGCATGAACGCGCAGCACGCTGTCAGCACCTTCAATGAATAATTGCCCATCACTAATTGCATCTAGCAACAACTGCGTTCCTGAACGATCATCACCTTCAGGACGCGCGGTAATCATGGCTCGGCGAATGCGACGCAAAGAAATAGAGTCCGCGCCACCAAATTCAGAGAGCAGTAACCGCTCTGCTGTGTCTAGGTTGAGAGGTTGCGCACCGATTGCAACACGTGCCAATAATAAAAATGGAGTAATTGCTGGATTTCCAGCTAACGCTTGTAGTTCTGATGCAACAGGAATACCTACCTGTGAAAACGCTCGTCGCAAAGCTGATGCTTGAACACCTGGTGTGCGCAGAACAACAGCCATGTCACTATAGGAAACTCCTTGTCGCAGATGCGCGCTGCGGAATTGATGGGCGATGTAGGCCGCTTCTTCGGCGCCAGATCTGAAGCGATGAACCCCCACAAAACCCGTATTTTCATTGACTACAGAGCGCTTTCGGGTAACTGGAGAACCCTTGAAACTCTTCACATACGTATGACCAACTTCAAAGATTGCCTTTGCATTTCGATGCACATGACCCAAAACAATTTCCTTCGTGCGGTATGGATCTAACGCTGCTGCCAATCCATCGGGATCTGCTCCACGGAATCGACCAACGGCACTATCTGCATCTGCACAGATGATTACATCCTTGTCTGCAAGCAGTGCCAGTAATTCGCGTTGTGCCGGATCACTTTCTTGAAACTCATCAACCATGATTGTTGTAAATCGAAGGCGCAGTTGATCGAGCAAATCTGGATTGTTACGCAAATGAATCGAGGCACGTGAAACAAGCTCTGATGGATCGATACGCAACTTTGCATCTTGCGCGCTGAACTCGCGCATGATCATTGAATTGGTATATCTCTTCCAAAAAGCTGCTGCTGCTTCCCAATATTTTTCACTCTCTTGCTTACCAAGCATTGCTAACTCATCCGCATCAATGCCACGCTCCGATGCACGCAGAATTAAATCTCGAAGCTCGCGAGCAAATCCATTAGTTGTTAAAGCCTTATGTAAATCTTCAGGCCATTCCTTAAAGCCATCTTCGATATCACCTTGCAGTAATTCGCGGATATAGCTTTCTTGTTCTGGGCCGCTGAGCAAAATCGGATCAGGATCTCCCTTTGCTTTCATCTTTAAAATAGAAAATGCTAATGAATGGAATGTTCGTGCCAATGGCTCAAACATTGTCTTGGTTGTGCGAAGTGCAATTGCATCACGAAGTTCAGATGCACGTTCGCGACCATAGGTCAGCAGCAGTATCGAATCTGGATTTTGTCCTTCTTGGATGCGAGCAAGTGCTGCTTCAATTAAAACAGTTGTCTTACCTGTACCTGGTCCACCTTGAACGACTATTGGTGAACCACGGTGTGCGACAACGGATGCTTGTTCAGTATCTAGAGCAGCCGGGGCAGCCTGAAGTACCTGTCGTACAAGGCTGAAGGGCTGCTTACTCACAGTGAGCATCTTGCCTCAGAGAGGTGACAAATTGAGGCAGAACATGAAAAAGGCCCGCGTTAAGTGATCAACACGGGCCCATTTCATTCACATTAATTGGCGTTGAGGTTTGCCTTCTTCTGACGAGAAGTCGCACGAGCGCGTTCGTCACCATTGAGGACCACCTTACGAATACGAACGACAGCAGGTGTGACTTCTACGCATTCATCTTCGCGGCAGAATTCAAGAGCACCTTCCATGTTGAGCTTCTTAGGCGGAATTAAACGCTCTGATTCATCAGTGCCTGAAGCACGCATGTTTGTCAGCTTCTTTTCGCGAACACAGTTAACGTCCATGTCATCATTGCGAGAGTTCTCGCCAATAACCATACCTTCATACACTTCATCGCCTGGTTCCACGAAAATAGTTCCGCGATCTTGTGTTCCATAAAGGGCATATGAAGTAACTGTTCCCATGCGGTCTGAAACAAGTGATCCAGTTGCACGTGTACGAATGTCACCGAACCAAGGCTCGTAACCATCAAAGACGTGGTGGAGTAAACCAGTACCGCGAGTTTCAGTTAAGAACTCAGTACGGAAACCAATAAGTCCACGTGATGGAACCTTGTAATCAAGACGGATCCAACCGGTTCCGTGATTAACCATTTGCTCCATGCGACCCTTACGAAG
>CAIJHZ010000144.1 GCA_903820565.1 uncultured Actinomycetes bacterium | reverse complement strand
TTGAGTTTATAGAACACTCAAAGCGTGGTGAGATCATGAGCGATATTGGAATTACAGCTCAAAACATTTCACGCAGCGTTGTTGAATGGAGCAGCACTCTTAAGGAAGAGATGCAATTCCCTTCGGATGAAAACGCTGACCGCAAGCAGCCTCGCTAATTCCTTCTCGGTCTAAGTAAGGCAAGATTCCACCCAAGTGCATTGGCCATCCTGCGCCCATCAGCATGCAGAGATCAATTTCAGCTGGGGTTGAAACAACACCTTCATCAAGCATCATTCGAGCCTCAACAGCTAAAGCTGTCAGTGCACGGCTGCGAACTTGCTCGGCTGTTGATGGTGAATCACCTTTGTGGATTAGCGCAAGAGCTGCAGGGTTTGCGCCAAAGCTTCCATCTTCATTTTTAATATAGAAGTTTCGAACACCTTGCTTAACCATTGCCGCCATAGTTGGTGAAATACGGTAGCGCGCACCAAGATTTGCATGCAAAGTCTCTGACACGTGTAGGGCTACTCCAGGACCAACTAGATCTAGAAGTTGGAATGGTGACATTGGGAAACCAATGGCGCGCATTGCATTATCGGCAACCTCTGGTGAAGTTCCCTCATCAACTGCATCGGTGATTTCTCCCATGAAGCGGGTAAGCAAGCGGTTAACAACAAAGCCAGGCGCATCTTTGCAGATGATCATGGTCTTCTTGAGTTCCTTACCCACAGATATAGCTGTTGCAGTGGTTGCATCATCTGTCTTACTTGTTCGTGCCACCTCTAATAGCGGCATGATTGCAACTGGATTAAAGAAGTGGAACCCAACAACTCGTTCTGGATTTTTAAGGCCTTCGCTCATACGTTCAACTGATAGCGATGAAGTATTTGTGGCTAGAACACATTCTGGCGAAACGATGGTTTCAAGCTTCTTAAAGAGTTCTTGCTTGAGTGAGAGTTCCTCGAAAATCGCTTCAATGATGAAATCACAGCCGGCGAAAGTATTTTGGTCAGATGAGCCTGATATCAGTAAAGCTAAGCGAGCTGCAGATTCTGCACTCATGCGCTTTTTCTCAACTAGTTTGGCTAACTCATTCTTAACCCAAGCAACACCCTTATCAGCGCGCTCCTGATCGATATCTGTCATAACGATTGGGCACTTCAGGTTACGAAGTAGGAGCAGTGCTAATTGGGAAGCCATAAGTCCGGCGCCAACAACACCCACCTTGCCCACCTTGCGAGCCAGAGCTGGCTTTGGAGCACCTTCTACTTTCTTGCGCTTCTTTTGAATGACATTAAAGGCATAGAGGGAGGCACGTAATGGATCTGACATGGTCAGATCTGCCAGCGCTTGATCTTCGGCATCAAAACCAGCACCACGGGAATTGGTTTTAGCAGCAGCAATGAGCTCTAGCGCCTTAGTAGGTGATGCAAGTTCTGCGCCGCCAAATTTCTTTAACGCAGTTGCGCGACCAGCAGAAAGTGCAGCATCCCAAGCCGGGTCTGCTGAGTAATCTTTTCGCTCAATTTTTTGCACTCCTTTTAAAATCCGAGCTGCGAAAGCGGCAGACTTTTCTAGGAAATCTGCCGGTTCATAGACGGCATCAACAATGCCAAGATCAAGGGCGTCCTTTGATTTGAGCATC
>CAIJHZ010000143.1 GCA_903820565.1 uncultured Actinomycetes bacterium | reverse complement strand
GAAGCAGGCACATATGGCGATCTTTCAGACATGGCGCGTTGGTACATCGGTGGTCTACTAAAGCACGCACCATCACTTCTAGCATTCACAAACCCAACAGTGAACTCATACCGTCGCTTGGTTCCAGGGTATGAAGCACCTGTAAACCTGGTGTACTCAGCACGTAACCGCTCAGCTTGTATCCGTATCCCAATTACAGGATCCAATCCAAAGGCAAAGCGCATTGAGTTCCGTTGTCCAGATCCATCATCAAACCCATACCTAGCCTTCGCTGCAATGCTTATGGCTGGTCTTGATGGAATCTTGAACAAAATCGAACCACCTGCTCCAGTTGATAAGGATCTCTACGAATTAGAAGGCGAAGAGGCAGCATCAATTCCTCAGGTTCCTGGTTCACTCGATGAAGTTCTTAACAATCTAGAAAAGGACAATGAGTTCTTAACAAAGGGTGGAGTATTCGCCAAGGATCTGATCGACACATGGATCGCATTCAAGCGTAAGGAAGAAGTTGACTACGTTCGACTACGTCCACACCCAGCAGAGTTTGAGCTGTACTACGACATCTAAAATCCGTTAGAACAAAGCCCGCCACTTAAAAAGGCGGGCTTTGTTGTGTTTGCTTCCAGTAGATTAAGCCCATGTTTATCGATGTGCTGATAGCACTATTTTTCTTTTTGGTCGGCTTAGAAATCAAGCATGGACTAAAAGATCTCAAGTCTGCGATAGTTCCCATCTTTGGAGCCCTCGGTGGAATGATTTTTCCGGCGCTGATCTTTCTTGCCATAAATCCTGGCTCCCATGTTTGGGCAACGGCCATGCCAACTGATATTGCTTTAGCTTTAGGAGTTTTGTCCTTACTGGGCAAGCGAGTTCAACCTCAAGTGCGAATTTTCTTGCTCACCTTGGCTATAGCCGATGATCTCTTTTCACTTGTGGTTCTTGGTATTTTTTATGGGGATGACTTACATCCAGAAAAAGCTCTTGCCACATTAGGCGCTGCAGCCCTTGGTGCTTTACTTCCACTCACAAAGACTCAATTGAACAAAGCGATTAAGGCCCTGTCGCCTATTTCAACTTATTTCATCGTCCCAGTGATTATTGCCGTGAATATTCCCTTTAATATCGATCTATCAAGTTTTACTTCTCACACAACAATTGCTTTAGTACTTGCCCGCGGCATTGGAAAAATTGTAGGTATCGCACTCTTTGCGTGGGTCGCAATAAAACTAGGGGCGAAAGCTCACCTACACATCAAGGAGGTTGCTGGCATCGGAGCATTGGCTGGTATGGGCATGACGGTTTCACTAGTTATTGCTGAAATCGCTGCAAAGAACGAGGCAGAGCTCAATGAAGTTCGACTTGGCCTCTTTATCTCAGCAATCCTTTCAGGATTGGTCGGCTACGTCTGGCTTAAAAGGACTCCTGCTTCGTAATAGTTTGTTTAGCTATTACAAAATGGCCGATGAAGCCAATAAGCAGTGCAAATACAACACCGATATTCGAGTACGCCCAAGCGCCCTCTTTGCCGCCTATTACGCCTAAGAAATAACCCTGCCACGATAACCAGGATGCAAAAGTATTGGTAACAAATCCCCAGCCCACAACTGAGCCAATGAACATGAGTGCAATTGAGTTCTTGTTAACAGAACCATAAATTCCACGTGGGTCGTATAGATCCTTTTCGCTATACGCCTTCTTGCGCATAATCACATCTGCAACAAAAATCGCAGACCACACAGCAATTGGAACACCCAGCGTAATTAAGAATCCTTGGAATGGAAAAAAGAAATTGTCGGCGATCCAGACAATGTAAATACTTCCGCCAAGCATGATTGTTGCATCAATCGCTGCTGCTTGATGGCGCTTGATCGGAACCCCGATTGAAACCAAAGCCAAACCTGAAGAGTAAAGATCAAGAATTGCTCCACCAACTAATCCAAGAATTGCAACCAGTGCAAATGGAATCAGGAACCACGTTGGAAGCAAAGAGGTTAAGGCACCTATGGGATCCATAGAAATAGCCTCACTTAGTTGTTTACTGCTGCCAGACAGTGCTGCTCCATAAATAACAAGGACTATAGGAACCACAGATGCTCCAAAGACAGTCCATCCAACAACAGCTCTACTTGAAATTGTTCTCGGAAGATAACGTGAATAATCCGCCGCACAATTGACCCAACCAAGGCCAATGCCAGTTACTCCAAATATTAAGGCGCCAATAAATCCTTGTGTAGTTCCATCTTTGATAGAGGTAACCGCACTCCAATTGACTGAATCAATGGTGAGCACAACATATATAACGGTCATAACAACGGTGACAACAGTGAGAATCTTTTGCAATTTCATAATGACCGTGAAACCTAAAACTCCACCAAAGACAGTAAGTGCTACTGCAATGAGAAAGCCCAGAATCAATGAGAGATTATGGTCGACTCCCCCGATTCGGCTGAAAACAGTTCCTGTTGCAAGGGTTGCCAATGAGACTAAAACTGTTTCCCACCCGACAAAGATCAAATAGGAAAGAACTCCTGGGACGATGCTGCCCTTAACACCAAAGGATGCACGGGTTAAAACCATCGTTGGAGCATTCGAACGTTTGCCAGCAAGCGAACTAATTCCAACTAAAAAGAATGACGCAATGGTTCCGATGATCGCCGCAAAAGTTGCCTGCTTAAATGAAATGCCGAATCCGAGAAAGAAAGAGCCGTAGGACAAGGCTAAGAGTGAAACATTTGCACCCGCCCAAGGCCAGAACAGTGAGCGCGCAGAACCCTTTCGTTCTGACTCTTGGATCGTATTTGGACCATTTACTTCAAGATCAAATGCAGGCATTCCTACTTTTTCTCACTCTTACGCTTCACCAGAACTCCGACTGCAAACAGCACAACAACTGCGATAGCCGCTAAACCACCAAAGTTGAATGAAGAATTTTTCTCAAGGACAGATGTGGTCACAGGCACTGCCTCGGCGTATTCAGGTGATGCATTAAATGTGAAACTACCTTCGACAGGATGACCATCTTCAGAGACTATTCGATAATTAACTGTGAAAACCCCTGCGGCGGCCTGACCCGACAATTTGGTGGAAATTTTTCCGCCTTCAATTATTGGATCCCCGTAGCTGATAGTTAGACCCGTTGAATCAAGGACGTCAATTGTGTTTATTGCCTGACCTTCTAGCTTTTGTAAGGTTCCATCAAATTCAATCCAGGCCTGTGTCGGAATCGGGGTCACATTTGAATACTGTTCTGGATATGCCGCAACGATTTCACCATGAGCCGATGCAAAAGGAATTGAAAGCACGGTCAAAGTGGCAACTGCCAGGGATACAAGTAATCTACGCATGAAAGCAGTTTAGTCTAGAAAGAAATCGAGAAGGAAATCCTTAGTCCCTGGCGTAACTGAATACTTCTCTAAATCTGTAATTCCTTCACTCGCCAGCACAAGATCATCGACAAAGAAATTACCCGTGCACTCTTTGGCATCACGGTTAAAGATGATGTAAGCCGCATCGGCCAAAATCTCAGGTGTACGCCCTGCTGCTGCATCAATTCCTGGAATCATTTGAAGAGCAGCTGTATCGATTACTGTGCGGGGCCACAATGCGTTTACGCCAATACCGTCACGCTTAAACTCTTCAGCCATACCCAGCACACACATACTCATTCCGTACTTTGCCATTGTGTAAGCGACATGGTTTTTAAACCAGACTGGCTTCATGGAAAGCGGCGGAGAGAGATTCAAAATATGCGGGTTTCTGCCTTCAGCAGCTGATTTACGTAAATGAGGCAAAGCGGCTTGAGAAGTTAAAAATGTTCCACGAACATTGACATCGAACATTAAATCAAAGCGTTTGGCCGGGGTTTGATCAGTTCGGGTTAAGTTAATAGCACTTGCATTATTTATCAGGATATCGATACCACCAAAGGCTTCTGCAGCTTGAGCTATGGCGGCTTCAATTTGAGCTTCATCACGCAAATCGCATTGGATAGCAAGGGCTTTTCCGCCAGCGGCCTCGATCTCTGCAGCAGCGGTGTGGATCGTGCCTGGTAACTTTGGATTGGGATCAGAAGTCTTTGCCGCAATTGCAATTGATGCTCCATCGCGCGCAGCACGTAGTGCAATCGCTAGACCGATTCCGCGAGATCCGCCAGTTATAAAGATTCTCTTTCCTGCAAGTGACATTTACTTACCCTTCTTAGACATGAACTTCATGAATGCTTCCATTGCTTCTTCAGATTGCAACGCCATTGAGAATATTTCAAACTCAGCCTTCATGATCGCAGCAACTGCGTCATGATTTTTTGCCTTTAACAGAGCTTTTGTATTAATAATTGCCTGAGGTGGTTGCTCGGCAATGTGTTGAGCAATCTTGATTACATGAGCAAGTGGATCTGAATCCTTGGCAGCGGCCAAGCCCATCTCAACAGCTGCATCAGCATCAAAGCTCTCACCTGTCATGAAGATTCGTGCTGCCCGCTGATAGCCAACTAACTGTGGAAATAAGAAACTAGAACCGGCCTCAGGCACTAATCCTAAAGATGCAAATGGCATTGAGAAATTGGCTGTTGTGCCGGCAATGACAACATCACAGTGAAGCAACATGGTTGTGCCAACTCCGACGGCGTTACCGTTAACGGCAGCAAGTAATGGCTTTGGGAAGTTAAGAAGTGATGCTAAAAATTGTGCCACCTCTGAATCATCTGAAGTTGGCGGGTTGTTCATGAAATCCATGATGTCGTTGCCAGCCGTGAAGTGATCGCCTTCTGCTGTCAGCACAACTGCTCGAATTCCAAAATCTCCTGCAGCATCATTTAGACCCTGAGACAGTTCTGCATACATAGCTCGCGTTAGAGCGTTCATCTTTTCGGGACGATTAAAACTGAGGGTCAGCACTCCCCCCTCTTGTGTGGCCAAGATTTCACTCATCCGGGCATCTTATGGGGTGATTCCCTCAATTAAAAAGAGCACAATGGAGACACGCGGAGAGGCGGCTACTTACATGGCAAGAGACATAACAATCTCAACAAGAGAGTTAACCCCATTTGAGCAATTAGTACTGGAATTAGTGTGTGAAGGAAAATCAAATGGCGCAATTGCTCTACAAACATCTCATAGCGAAAAGGTTGTAGAAAATACTGTAAGTCGCAGTGCCCAAGTATTTGGAATCAAATCAGATCATGAAACAAATCTGCGCGTTTTGCTAGCACTTGCATATCGTGCCCATTATGGCGACAGTGCATTTGATAAGTTGAATGTTCCTTGCTCTCATATGGAAGTTGGACCCGACGGAAAAGCGATGTGCAATCGTCACATAGATTAGATTGCGTTCTTTAGGTCACACTTTTTCTGAGGGCAACCACTCTGTAATTGCCATCGAGTGGTAACCCTCGCACTTTCTCATCTCCGTCATCTATGCGCGGAGTAG
>CAIJHZ010000142.1 GCA_903820565.1 uncultured Actinomycetes bacterium | reverse complement strand
GCGAGTGATGAACCAACTCGACCGCAACCCATGATGACTACGTGCACAGGAGGTAACTTACACCCATAGGCTTACATCCATGGCATCAAACAAGAGTTCGACCCTAAAAACTGGAGATCTAGTACAGGTCACCATTGAAAAAGTGGCACACGGGGGACATTTTATTGCGCGCCATGACGGGGCGGTCATCTTTGTTCGACATGCGATTCCTGGGGAAAATTGCACCATTCAAATTACAAGTACCGGTTCTTCTTTTAATCGAGCTGATGTTGTTTCCGTAGAGACGAGATCTGAATTCCGCGTCGAAGCTCCTTGTGCCTTTGCCAACAGAAATGGCTGTGGCGGCTGCGATTTCCAGCATATTTCGATAGGGCATCAGCGAAAATTGAAATCTGATGTAATTACTGAGCAGTTTTCTCGTATTGCAAAGCTTGAACTGCAGATTGACGTCGAAGAAGTTGATGAAAGTACACATTGGCGCACACGTGCTATCGCAACGACAGACCGTAATGGAAAACTTGGATTTTTTAAGTCTAGATCACATTCAATTGCACCAGTAACCGATTGCATCATTTGCGTAGAAGGAATGAACTTTGGTGAAATAGCAAGTCGTGACCTTAAGGGCGATGTTCGAGTTGAGATTAGTTCTTCAAATACTGGTGAACGCTCTATTGCTTTGGCACCGACACGTGGTGAAGAAAAAGCACGTTTGACTGAAGGCCCAGCTGTACTTCATGAAAACGTTTTGGGTAGATCCCTAGAAGTCAGCCATGAATCTTTTTGGCAAAGTCACAAAAGAGCACCAGAAATATTGACCCAGGCAGTGCTTGATTTTGCACAAATAGAAACTGGTGAACATGTACTTGATCTGTATGGTGGTGTTGGATTATTTTCCGCAGCAATTATTGAAGCTGTTGGACCTACTGGGCATGTTGATTTAATTGAAGGCAGCAAAGTAGCTACTGCAGATGCAGCTCGTAATTTTGTTTCTTTCCCAAACATCACAATTGCAACTGGTGATGTTGCCAAGCTATTGCCAAGAATTACCGCGGCAGATGTAGTTGTTTTGGATCCACCTCGAGATGGAGCAGGTAAGGAAGCAGTTGCAGGCATAGCACAATTGTCCCCACGAGCAATTGTGTATGTGGCATGTGACCCTGCTGCTTTGGCCAGAGACACTACCTATCTTGCAGATCACAGTTATTCACTCGTAAAAGTGCGTGCTTTTGATCTCTTTCCCATGACACATCACATCGAATGTGTTGCTCTGTATGAGCGCGCTGAGGTATCTTCAGCACTCTGAAGGCTTCTAGGAAAGGCAGATAATGAGTAAAAACTCTTTCAACGCACAGAAGAACCTAGATGTTGCGGGCAAGAGTTTTGAGATCTTTGATATCTCCTCAATTGAAGGTGCAGCTAACCTTCCATTTAGCCTCAAAGTTCTTCTAGAAAACCTACTTCGCACCGAAGATGGTGCGAATATCACCGCCGATCACATCAAGGCGCTTGCTACTTGGGATCCGTCCGTGGAACCTGATACTGAAATTCAATTCACTCCTGCCCGTGTAGTCATGCAGGATTTCACCGGAGTCCCATGCATTGTGGATCTTGCGACTATGCGCGAAGCAATTGTAGAACTTGGGGGAGATGCTTCAAAGGTAAATCCCTTAGCTCCAGCCGAACTCGTAATCGACCACTCAGTTATCGCGGACAAATTTGGTACCAAGGATTCATTTGAGCAGAACACAGATATTGAATATGAACGAAATCAAGAGCGCTACCGATTCTTGCGCTGGGGTCAGACAGCTTTTGATGAGTTCAAGGTTGTTCCTCCTGGAACAGGAATCGTTCACCAAGTAAACATTGAATTTTTAGCACGTGTTGTTATGACCCGCACCGTAAATGGAACCCTTCGGGCATACCCAGATACGGTCGTCGGAACAGATTCACACACAACCATGGTTAATGGGCTTGGTGTGCTTGGCTGGGGCGTTGGCGGCATCGAGGCAGAAGCAGCGTTGTTAGGCCAGCCTGTTTCGATGTTGATTCCTCGTGTAGTTGGCTTCAAGCTGACAGGTGCGTTGCCTTTAGGTACAACTGCAACGGATATGGCGTTAACCATTACTGAAATATTGCGCAAGGTTGGCGTTGTTGGAAAATTTGTTGAGTTCTTTGGTCCAGGGGTAACAACGGTTCCTATGGCTAACCGAACAACAATCGGAAACATGAGTCCTGAATATGGTTCAACGTGTGCAATTTTCCCTATTGATGAAGAAACACTTCGATACCTGCGCCTTACAGGTCGCAGTGATGATCAGGTCGCATTAGTTGAACAGTATGCAAAGAAGCAGGGGATGTGGCATGACCCATCGATTGAACCTCGTTTCTCTCAGGTGGTAGAGCTAGATCTTTCAACAGTTGTCCCTTCTATTTCGGGTCCAAAACGTCCGCAGGATCGAATCTCGCTCAGTGATTCAAAGAGCGCGTTTTCAACAATTGTTCCAACTTACTTCAGCGAAAAGACTGCAAAGGGCGAAGTTGCCGCAGGATCAACTCGCGTTAAAAATGGTGACGTTGTAATTGCATCAATTACTTCATGTACCAATACTTCTAACCCATCTGTGATGATCGGTGCGGCTCTACTTGCCAAGAAAGCTGTTCAATTGGGGCTCAAATCAAAGCCGTGGGTAAAGACAACTCTTGCTCCGGGATCAAAAGTTGTAACCGATTATTACGATCGCGCTGATTTAACTCAGTACATGGAAGCACTTGGGTTTAATCTTGTTGGTTATGGTTGCGTTACCTGTATTGGAAACTCTGGCCCACTTCCAATCGATATTAGCAAAGCCATCAATGAATCTGATTTGGCTGTAACCGCTGTTCTTTCTGGTAACCGAAACTTTGAGGGTCGCATTAGCCCAGATGTGAAGATGAATTACCTTGCCTCACCTCCATTAGTAGTTGCCTACGCAATTGCCGGCACTATGGATCATGATTTCGAAACTGATCCGCTCGGTAAGGACACCAGTGGGAACGATGTGTTCTTAAGGGATATCTGGCCATCTCCTCAAGAGATTCAGAGCGTTATCGACTCTTCAATTTCATCAGAAATGTTCACAAAGGATTACGCAACAGTCTTTGACGGCGATCATCGCTGGAAGTCACTTGCTACACCAACAGGTAAAACTTTTGAATGGGATGCCAAGTCCACCTATGTTCGCAAGCCTCCTTACTTTGAAGGTATGCCAAAGCAACCAACGCCAGTTACAGATATATCTGGAGCTCGCGTATTGGCAGTTTTGGGTGATTCAGTAACAACAGATCACATTTCACCTGCTGGAAATATTAAGGCTGATTCACCAGCTGGAAAGTACCTTGCAGAGCATGGAATTGATCGCGCAGACTTTAATTCTTATGGCTCACGCCGTGGTAATCACGAAATCATGATTCGCGGAACTTTTGCAAATATTCGATTGAAGAACTTATTGCTAGATGGTGTTGAGGGTGGGTTTACTCGTAACTTCCTAGCTGGCGGGGAACAAACAACAATTTATGATGCATCTGT
>CAIJHZ010000141.1 GCA_903820565.1 uncultured Actinomycetes bacterium | reverse complement strand
TTACCAACATTTAATGTGACAGAATCTGGGGAGATTTCTTTAATTCATGATGGAACAGTTCGTAGAGCTTGGCTTTCTCTGCAACTCATTTTCTTAGTAATAGTAATTGTTATGGCTCTTCCTGCTGGTCGTCGCAAGCGCGAAATATCAGAAAAGGAGCTGGCATGACATTTAATCGGCCACTCAAGTTTCTAGCTGCCTTACTTACGGTAGTGGGTATTTCAAGCATTCTTTCAGTTGCAGTTACCACAAAGAATTTTTCTGAAAGCTATCCAGCAGTTGTTTGCCCGCCAACTATAAATGGATTGGGATCACAAATTTCCCTGTCCTCTAAAAAGACGCCATTTCAAAGACTTCAAAACCGTACGACAAAAACAACTCCAGTAAAGGTATTACGTCTACCGGTTAATAAAGATTCTTTGGTCATTAGTTCAGAAGGTGCAACTCCTGTTGTATGGCAAAGTAGAACAGGTAGCTGGGCAGGGGGTGCGCTCTGCACGGGTCCGGCATCATCACAATGGTTTGTCGGTGGAGCAGCAGATGTGACAACTCGTGGCCGCCTATTAATCATTAATAGTGGACTCAGTGATGCAGTTGTTGATGTTGAAAGTTACACAGAAAATGGCAAGCAGCCACTTCGTACATTAAATGTTGTGTCGAAAAACTACCTAGTGATCCCGCTTGATTCTCTAGCACCGGGAGATAGAACTTTAACTGTGCATGTAGCACCTCGTTCTGGCCGAATTAACGCATTCATGATTGATGAGCAGGGTAAGGGACTAAAAACTCTAGGTGGAGATCTTGTTAATCCTGCAGTAACAGCTAGCAAAAGTGTTGTTATTCCTGCAATCCCTAATCAGAATGCAAAGAACTCTCCAGCCTTGCCACATACACTGCGCGTACTATCTCCTGGTGATGTGGATGCAAATGTCACAGTGGAAGTTTTATCTGCAGATGGAGTTTTTGTCCCAGTTGGATTAACTTCACGATCAATAAGTGCTGGAATTGTGACTGAGTTTGAATTAGATCCGAACATCACCTCGAACGTCTTGGCGGTGCGAATCACGGCATCAGAACCAGTTGTTGCATCGGTGAAGTCCACAGTGGTTGCAACAGGTAGAAAAGATTTTGTATGGAGCTCTGCTGCTCCCGAATTAGCGCCACTGACCATAGCTGTTACTGGTTTGACCCCACTTATTTCTTTTGCTGGTGAGCAAATCAGTGTTTCACTGGATGTAACTTTGATTAGTGGAAAAGTTATTCGTCAAAATGTGAAGGGAACTGACATTGCCAATTGGCGCGTTCCGGCTAATGCTCGTTCCTTTACCGTTATAAAGGTTGGGCAAGCAACATTTGCAGGGGCTTTAGTCTCTTCAGCCAACGGTTATGGCTATTTCCCAATTGCAGCAGGAAGCGTTCTCACAAAGATCGAAGTACCAGATTCAAATATTCGCGTCTTAAATCCCTGATAATCCCAAGATTTATAGTGGCTTCCCACTAATGTTGTGTGTATGAGAACACTAGGTGGGCGCGGATGTTCACGCGCAGGTTGCAGATCTCAGGCAACAATGACACTGACCTATGTTTATTCCGAATCAACGGCCGTAGTCGGTCCACTTGCAACATTTTCTGAACCTCACGCATATGACCTATGTGCTGTTCATGGAGCTCGCTTAAAAGTTCCTCACGGGTGGAATGTGATCAAACAAGAATTAGACGGACAAACACAAGGGCCAACGGAAGATGATTTGATGGCTATTGCAGATGCTGTGCGCGAAGTTGCACTTAAAGAAATTCCAGAAGAAGCACCTGTTGAAAGTTCATCGGCGCAACAGCAAATTGGTCGTCGCGGACATCTACGCGCTGTTCCTTCTTAGGAAATTTTAGTGGACGAGTTCGCACACATCTTTAAGGCATACGATATTCGTGGGCTAGTCGATGTCGAAATAGATGTTGACTTTGCATTTGCAACTGGTGTTGCCTTTGCTCGTTTTCTTCAAATTGAACGAGAACCCGGAACAATTGTTATCGGGGAAGATATGCGTCCATCTTCACCACTATTGGCTGATGCTTTCTCTGCAGGTGCTACTTCTTTGGGCATGGATGTCATTCGCATTGGGTTGGCATCAACAGACATGTTGTATTTCGCATCTGGGAAATTGGGATTACCTGGCGCCATGTTTACAGCCAGCCACAATCCTGCCCAATACAACGGGATCAAGCTCTGTTTAAGTGATGCGCGTCCAATTGGCAAGGAATCTGGCTTAGTAACGATTGAGAATTTTGTTCGTGAGGGTTCACCGATTGCACTTCGAAATGTTGGTGTAGAAAAAAAGCGTGACATGCTTGAAGAGTATGTGGATCACCTATTAACCCTTGTGAACATTAAAAATATTCGCCCTCTGAAAATTATCGTCGATGCAGGTAATGGAATGGCTGGCCACACCGCCCCCGCAATCTTTGCGCGACTAAATTGTGAAGTTATTCCTATGTACTTTGAACTAGATGGCACCTTTCCCAACCATGAGGCAAACCCGCTTGATGAAACAACTTTGACCGATCTCAAAAAAGCAATGATCGATCAAAAAGCAGATCTTGGATTGGCATTTGATGGGGATGCAGATCGTTGCTTCTTGGTTGATGAACGAGGAGTTGCGGTAAATCCATCAGCATTGACCTCATTGATTGCCCACCGCGAATTGATCAAACGCCCAGGCTCTTCCATTATCTATAACTTAATTTCATCCCGGGCAGTTCAAGAAGTTATCGATGAGAATGGCGGAGTTGGATTACGCAGTCGTGTTGGACATTCATACATTAAAAAAATGATGTCTGAAAGCGGTGCAATATTCGGCGGGGAACATTCAGGACACTTCTACTTTAAAGAGTTTTGGCGAGCAGATTCTGGAGCTCTTGCTGCCTTGCATGCAATCGCGGCTCTAGGTGAAACCAACACGACCATGTCAGCATTGCTTGCGCCATATAACCGATATGTCATTAGTGGTGAGATAAATTCAAAGGTTGCAGATACTAAAGCGGCAACTGAAAGTGTTGAAAAGAGTTATTCATCTGGCCAAGTCACTATTGATCATCTAGATGGGCTCACCGTTAATGGGGATACCTGGTGGTTTAACCTTCGGCCATCAAACACAGAGCCATTGCTTCGACTCAATGTTG
>CAIJHZ010000140.1 GCA_903820565.1 uncultured Actinomycetes bacterium | reverse complement strand
AGGAAACCAACAGCGATGATTGGGTTGTAACCAGCCTTAGCTAGCAAACGAAGCTTGTCTTCGCGCTCTGAGTCTGTTCCCTGTGTAACTGTTACTTCCTTAGCTGTAACACCAAACTTCTTCTTTGCTGCTTCTAGACCTGCTGCTGCTGAGTCGTTGAATGACTTGTCGCCACGTCCACCGATGTCATAAGCAAGGCCAACTTTTACCTTTGATGCTGCTGTTGCTGATGGAGCAACAAATGCTGTTGCAGCCAGAACAGTTGCAGCAACAACTGCTACAAGACGAAATACTTTCTTCAATTTTCCTCCAAGGATTCAAGGGGATCTTCGATAGCTGCTTTTAAAGGCAATTACAGAAGCTTTGTGTGATCCTGAGCCTAATACTTGAGCACGATTAAGTTCAACACACGGCCAAGGTTTTTGATGACGCTGATGTAACGTTTTGGAAAACCCTCAAGGTAGGGTTGAGGAAAACCCTCTTTTACTTAACTAAACCCAGGTTTTTGTAGGTTTCGCCCAGGGTTTCAGAGGCAACTTTTCGGGCTTTGCCTGCACCTTCATGCAGCAGATCGATTAAATGCTTTTCATCCTCTAACAGCTCAAGCGCCTTAGTTCGGATAGGGCGGAAGTACTCAACAACAACCTCGGCCACAGCACCCTTGAAGTCACCGTATCCCTTGCCCTCAAATTCATTTTCAAGATCGGCAATAGAAGTACCTGAAAGTGATGAATGAATTGTCAGTAAATTACTAATACCTGGCTTTTCTTTCTCATCAAACTTCACTTCGCGGCCAGCATCTGTTGCTGCGCTCTTTATCTTTTTTGTATTTGCTTCAGGAGTGTCCATAATTTCCAGAACTCCTGCAACAGAACCTGCTGACTTACTCATTTTTGCTGTTGGCTCTTGCAAATCATAAATCTTTGCACCAGCTTTAAGAATATAACCTTCGGGCAATCTAAAGGTTTCGCCAAATCGTGAATTAAAACGAGTAGCTAAATCTCGGGTTAATTCAATATGTTGGCGTTGATCTTCACCGACCGGAACGTAATGTGCTTGATACAAAAGAATGTCTGCCGCTTGCAACATTGGATAGGTAAATAAACCAACTCGTGCTGTATCAGCACCACCCTTTGCGGATTTATCTTTGAACTGTGTCATCCGACTTGCTTCACCAAAACCTGCAAGACACTCCATGACCCAACCCAATTGATTGTGCTCTGCAACATGAGATTGAACAAATAGTGTTGATTTTTCCGGAGAAATTCCTAACGCAATTAACTGCGCAGCCGATGCCAAGGTGCGCTTTCTAAATAGCGCAGGTTCAATTTCACCTGTTAGGGCATGCAGATCAACGATGCAGTAAAAAGCGTCATTGCCTTCTTGAAGTTCTACCCATTGCTTAAGAGCACCTAAATAATTGCCCAAGTGGAAGGAGTCACTTGTTGGCTGAATGCCAGATAGAACTCGCTTCTGTGTCATAACTGTAATTCTTTCACACCTAAGCAGATCGCGAGATCAATAACTGCCCAGCGCGCTTACCTTCCATGGTCAACACAGTGATTCGAATGCCGTTGACGTTAACCACATCGTGCTCACGTGGAATTCGACCCAAGAAGTGCATGACAAACCCACTTGCCGTCTCATATGGACCTTCTGGGATATCCAGCTTCGTCTGATCTAGTAAATCCTCAATAGAGATAAGGCCATCAACTTCGAAGTCACCTGTGCGTCCTTCTTGTGAAATCTCTGGCTCGTGATCGTCATACTCATCGCGAATATCTCCAACGAGGACTTCGACCAAGTCTTCAAGGGTCACGATTCCGTCAGTGCCGCCGTATTCATCCAAAACAATTGCCAAGTGTTGACCTTGCATTCGCATCTCGGTCAGCGCCGGCAAAATACCTTTCGTTCCGGGCAAGTACATAATATTTCGGGCTAGCTCTACGATCTTGGTGCCCTTAGTTGCAAGGGAAGTATCTAGTAAATCGCGAACGTGAATAAAGCCAACGACTTCATCCGATGATCCGCGAACAACTGGGTAGCGAGAATGTGCTTTATCAACGGCTAATTCAATTGCTTTACCAACTGTTAATGAAGCATCCATGAAATCTACTTCAGTGCGGGGCACCATCACTTCATGAACCTGGCGCTCTGATGCATTAAAGACTTCTTCAACAATGTCGCGCTCTTCTGCAGTTAACGCAGCATGCCCGGCCACAAGGTCTAGTAACTCTTCTTCAGACATTTGGCTGCGTTGTTCCTTTGGGTCAACGCCAAAAGCGCGCACCACAAAGTCTGTTGACTTTGAGAGCAGCCAAATAATTGGGCGGAAAATCTTTGCTACAACATCAATAACTCCAGCAGATGCTAAGGAAATTTCTTCAGTACGAAATAGCGCTAATCGCTTGGGAACTAACTCACCAAAAACCAACGAGAAATAAGCAATCACTAATGTCACACCAATGATTGAAAGTGTGTTGCTCCAGCCGGTAGAAAGACCGCGTCCTTCTAGCCAGGGAATGACATACCCACCCAATTTTTCTGCTCCTAGGGCGGCAGAGAGGAATCCGCAGACCGTCACGCCTACCTGAGCCGCAGCGAGAAAGCGGTTGGGGTTTTCAGCCAAGGCGGCAACGCGAGCGCCACGTTTTCCACGGCTAGCTAATTGGCGAATCTGGCTTTCACGTAAAGAGATGAGAGCGATTTCAGCAGCGACAAAAAGGGCGGCCAACAAAATCAGGCCGGCAACGGTTGCTAAATCAGCGAACAGTGAACCTAACGAGTGAGATTCCATTATGTGAGAAGTATACGATCTTCTAGATGTGACCAGAAGCCGATTGCGGCGCGTAGCCAGACCTTCCCTAAACCGGCGTTTATGCGTAACCTAGCGCCGTTGGCCAACCGGCCATCACCTTCATCCTCGGACCGTCGGGCACGTACCTGCCCGGAGAAGGAGAGCAATCTCATGGCATCAGTAGTTTTTGATGGCGCATCACGTATCTATCCAGGAACAACAGCACCTGCAGTCGACAAGTTAAGTCTCACCGTTAATGACGGAGAGTTTTTAGTTCTTGTTGGACCTTCAGGTTGCGGTAAGTCAACATCACTTCGTATGTTGGCCGGACTTGAAGAGATTGATGGCGGCCGTATTTTAATTGGCGATCGCGACGTAACAAATGTTGCACCAAAAGATCGCGACATCGCGATGGTGTTCCAGTCTTACGCACTGTATCCACACATGACAGTTGCAGAGAACATGGGCTTCGCATTAAAGATCGCAGGAACTCCAAAAGAAGAGCGCGAACGTCGTGTTCTTGAAGCAGCAAAGTTGCTTGATCTCGAGCCATACCTAGAGCGCAAGCCAAAAGCTCTTTCAGGTGGACAGCGTCAGCGCGTTGCGATGGGTCGTGCAATTGTCCGCGAACCACAGGTTTTCCTTATGGATGAACCACTTTCAAACCTTGATGCGAAGTTGCGTGTAGCAACTCGTACACAGATCGCTGCATTGCAGCGTCGTCTCGGAATCACAACTGTTTACGTAACTCACGACCAAGTTGAAGCTATGACCATGGGCGATCGTGTTGCTGTTCTTAAGGACGGCTTGCTACAGCAAGTTGATACTCCTCGTAATCTTTATGACAACCCAGCAAATGCTTTTGTTGCAGGCTTCATTGGTTCCCCTGCTATGAACCTTCTTATCGCACCTGTTACCGGTGGCAAGGCAATGCTTGGAGATCTAGCAATTGATGTTCCAGCATCTGCAGGGTCATCTGTAACAGTTGGTGTTCGTCCAGAAGGCTTCACACCTTCATCAAAGGGCTTCCATGTTCTTGTGGAAGTTGTGGAAGAACTTGGTTCAGATGCTTTCGTATACGGAAAGCCAGCTGATTCAACGGTGAAGTTTGCTAATTCAGCAGATGAAGGTGCGCAAGTAATTGTTCGCTGGGATCCAAAGAACCCTCCAAAGCCAGGTGACACAATTACTGTCGAGGCTGTTAAGGGATCTGTTCACTTGTTCAACCCAGAAACAGGTGAGCGCGTTTAATTGGTTTAAATAAAAAACCCGCGGTGGCCAATGGCTACCGCGGGTTTTTTAATGCTTTCAAGCTTGTTAAGCCATCGCCTTCTGTAAGTTCTCATCAATTGAATTCAAGAACTCCTGCGTAGTTTGGTACGGAGCAGTCTTTGAAATCAGAAGTGACAAATCCTTTGTCATCTTTCCTTGTTCAACTGTCTCGATACATACACGTTCTAGAGTTGCACAGAACTTAGCAAGCTCAGCGTTGTTATCAAGCTT
>CAIJHZ010000139.1 GCA_903820565.1 uncultured Actinomycetes bacterium | reverse complement strand
CGTGGTCAAAGCGAAAACCATTTACCGAATCAGTTTTGACTCGTCCGCCGACTCGATCACTCGCTTCAAGAAGCGTTACTTCTATTCCGGATCGTTGCAAGTAGATGGCGCAGGTAAGTCCTGCCAATCCCGCGCCAACTACTACAACAGATTTACTCACTTACTTTTTGGCTATTTGCCGTGATGCTGAAGCTTTGAAGGCCACCAGACCTTTGGGCCGATTTCATGCACAAGTGCTGGAACCAAAATAGAACGAACCAACATGGTGTCTAGCAATACTCCGAAGCCAACTGCGAATCCAAGTTCGGCTAGGAAGACCAGAGGCAGAATTCCAAGAACTGCAAATGTCGCTGCTAAAACAATGCCGGCAGATGTAATTACGCCTCCAGTAACTGTCAACGCCTTAGTCATTCCCGCACGAGTACCCATCTTCTGTGATTCCTCGCGAACTCGAGTCATTAGGAAGATGTTGTAATCAATACCAAGAGCCACAAGGAAGATAAATGCGAACAATGGGAATGAAGGATCCGCACCTGCAAAGCCGAAGATGTGGTTGAAGACCACCGCACAGGCGCCGAGAGTTGCAAAGAATGAAATTACAACGGTTCCTAGGAGCAGGACAGCGGCGTAAATCGAACGTAGCAATAGACCTAAAATAATTGCAATCAAAACAAGCACGATTGGAATAATCAGATTTCGATCGTGCTTTGATGCTTGGTTAATGTCATAACTAACCGAAGTTGATCCACCAACAAGAATCGTCAAATCTATCTTCTCCATTTCAGCTCTAAGGCCAGGAATCATTGCAATCGCCTCTTTGGAGTCGGGAGCAGATTTAAGGGTCACATTTAGCAGCATATTTCCATCAACAATTTTCGCTGGTGGCAGCGGCTGACCTTCTGCGAATTGCCCATCAGACAATGGAACAACAGAATCGACGCCAGAATTTTCTTGCAATGTTGCAATGGCTTGCTCGGCCAATTCTGCTTTTAGAACTATCTGCGTTGGTTGACCTTGGCCTCCTGGGAAGTGCTTCAGGAGCTCTTCCTGACCAACAACCGAATCGGTCCGCTTCGTAAATGAATCAATGGTCGAAAGTCCAGTTGCATTTAACGTTGAAGATAGACCAGCTAGAACAATGAGAACTGCGGTTGCACCTATCCAGTACTTGCGAGGATGACGAGCTGTCGCAGCCGCAACCTTCGCCCAAGAGCCAGTCAATTTCTCATCAGCATCACCGAAGCGCGCAACTTTCGGCCAGAAAATCCAGCGTCCAAAAATTACTAAAAGCGCAGGTAGCAAGGTCAAGATTGTGATCATTGAGCAGGCAATTCCAATTGCGCCGACTGGACCCAATCCGCGATTGTTATTTAGTTGGCTAAGCAGAAGAACTAATAAACCAATAATTACTGTGCTTCCTGATGCCAAGATTGGTTCCACTACCCCACGCCAAGCAACCTTCATGGCATCAAATCGGGATTCGTGAATATGTAACTCTTCGCGATACCTAGCTATTAAGAGCAAGGCAT
>CAIJHZ010000138.1 GCA_903820565.1 uncultured Actinomycetes bacterium | reverse complement strand
GGAGCTTCTTCAACAAGTTTTTGATGACGTCGCTGCAATGAACAATCTCTAGTGCTGACAACTACAGCATGTCCACTCTTATCTACTAATACTTGTGTTTCTACGTGACGCGGTTTATCTAAGTAACGCTCCACAAAACATTCTCCGCGACCAAAACCTGCAATAGCTTCGCGGACCGCGGACGCAAAGGCCTCAGGAATTTCATCTAGTGTGTGCGCAATTTTTAATCCACGACCTCCGCCACCATGTGCAGCTTTAATGGCAACAGGTAACCCATGTTCTTTGGCAAAAGCAATAATCTCTTCAGCGTTTGCGACGGGATCTGCTGTTCCAGCAACAAGTGGAGCCCCAGCTTTGGCAGCAATTTTACGTGCTGAAACTTTATCTCCAAGAGCTTTGATTGCTGAAGGTGGCGGACCAATCCAAGTTAATCCGGCATCAATAACACTCTGAGCAAACAGGGCATTTTCAGATAAGAAACCATATCCGGGATGAACCGCATCAGCCCCAGATTCTTTTGCAACTTCAATAATTCTTGGAATATTCAAATAGGTTGAAACCGCAGATGTGCCACCGAGTGCATACGCATGTGTTGCCATTTGTGCGTGTATTGAATTTCGATCTTCGTCAGAATAAATCGCAACACTTTCAAGACCGTGATCTTGGCAGGCTCTGATTACGCGAACGGCAATCTCGCCGCGATTGGCTATGAGTACACGTTTCATTTCATCAACTTCACTTCTGGCCAGTTGTATCCCAATTGAATCATTGCACTTCGCAAAAACGGCATTGAGATGCCGACCACGTTTGTGTAGTCACCTTCGATTGAGGGAATAAATGGAGAACTAAATCCGTCGAGTGTAAAACCGCCCGCGACGTGCAGAGGTTCGCCAGATTCGATGTAATCATCAATTTCATCATCAGACATATCCGTGAATGTAACTTTGGTTGTAATTCGATCACTTATTTCGCGTTCCTGCTGCGTATCAATCACGCAATGACCCGTATGAAGATAGCCAGATTTTCCACGCACCCGTTGTGCTCGTTCTTTAGCAACGTGTGCGGTACCGGGCTTACCAAGTGCCTGACCTTCAAATTCAAATGTGGAGTCACACCCAATAATAATTGCAGGGTAGTCAATTTGCTCGCGAACCGTATGAGCCTTTGTAATCGCTAAGGCAATGACCATGTCTTCTGGAGTCATGGAATTAAAAAAATCAGTTTCTTCATCTACATTACTAACCAGAATTGTGGGCTTAAGGCCAGCCGATTCTAATAGTCGGCGCCTGGAAGCAGATTGTGAAGCAAGTACAAGCGTTGGCATTTAGTTGTTTCGTCCTGACCCAAATTTAATGTGCTGTGGTAGCGCGGAGCGCAGTACAGGTTTTGCCCAAACACTTCGTTTAACAACTGGCTTCAGTACTTCGTGTTTGTGGTGTGACATGGCAAATTCAATTGCGGCCAATTCTTCTAATGTTGGATGTCCAAGCATGATGTCATATTTCACCTTATTTGGGCTCATAGCGGAATATTTCCATGTTTACGTGGAGGTAATGCGTCTCTCTTTGTTTTAAGAGTTCTAAAGGCTTTTGTAATATATTCACGACTTTGATTTGGTTCGATAACTGCGTCAATAAATCCACGTTCTGCGGCAAGATATGGATTAGCTAGTGTCTCGTTATACTCAGTGATCAGTGCAGCTCGCGCTTTTTCAGGATCCTTTGCTTCGCTGATTTCACTTCTGTACAAAATATTTACCGCACCCTGAGCACCCATAACGGCAATTTCAGCTGTTGGCCAGGCT
>CAIJHZ010000137.1 GCA_903820565.1 uncultured Actinomycetes bacterium | reverse complement strand
GTTGCCGGGATTAACACGCACCGCAGCACAGCCTGCATCAATGGCAGCGAAAATGTATTTAGGCTGAAAGTGAATATCTGCAATAACTGGAATCTGAGATTTCTTAGCAATCTGAGCCAATGCATCTGCATCATCTTGCGAAGGAACTGCCACGCGAACGATTTGGCAACCAGAAGCCGTGAGTTCTGCTATTTGCTGGAGGGTTGCATTGACATCAGAAGTCAGAGTTGTGCACATTGATTGAACACTGACCTGGGAATCAGAACCAACACCAACGTTGCCAACTTTAAGTTGCTTGGTCTTACGACGTGGATGAAGAGTTGGGGGTGGCGCTGATGGAATTCCGAGATCAACCATGAGCCGTATTCTGCCTTATCTCTAGAGATTGAGCGAGACGGGATTGAAGATGTCTGCAATGAGCAATATCGCAGTCAATACTGCAAGCAGAGCAAAGACTGTCATAGTGATGGGAGTAAGAACATTCACATCAATACCGGCAGGCCGTGGCTTACTGCGCAGACGGGCAAAGAATGCACGAATTTCATCGGCGATTGCAACTGCCATGTGGCCACCATCTAAAGGCAAGATTGGCAAGAGATTGAAAATTCCTACAAAGATATTCAGGCTCGCAATTATCAAAAGAAATAATGCAAGGCGTTCAGATCCTGTTGATTCCGAATTTCCTACTGCTTGACCAGAAACTCGTGCGACACCGACCACTCCAACAAGTCCATTTGCATCACGCTGTTCTCCGCGAACGGTTTGTCCCCACAAAGCAGGAATTTTTGATGGCAATTTAACAAGTGACTTCACACTCTCTGACATGAAACTCTTGGTGAGAGTAAATGAGTTAGATGCCGCTGCAACTATTCCAAACCGCTTCACACCGACAGTATTGACAATTCCCAGTACATATCGCTGCGTTCCATCTACATCTGTCAATCGAGGTGTTGCAGTAAGTGTGATCTCCTGCCCATCTCGAACTAAGCCAAGGGTTAACTCTTTGCCTTCAGAATTACGAATCGCTTCGACATCTTTAGACCAATTTGTAACTTTGGTGCCATTGATAGAAATGACTTCATCACCAGCTTGTATGCCTACCGATTGTGCAGCGGAGTTTGAAACAACTTCACCAATCACTGGTAAAACTTGATTTGTTCCAACGCCTGCGAATAAGGTAAAAAGAAGTAAGTAGCCAAGAACAAAGTGCAAAAATGAACCTGCTCCCAGAACTACTAATTTCTTACCTGAAGATGCTTTATAAAAGGCATGATTTTCTTCACCTTCAGGCATTTGATCACCAGGTGCCATGCCTTCGATTCTGCAGTAACCGCCTGCTGGAATTGCCTTAATGCCAAACTCGGTCTCACCGCGCTTTGTCGACCACAAGCGTTTTCCAAAGCCAAGGAAAAACTCTGAAACCTTCATTCCATAATGGCGCGCAGTTAAGTAATGGCCAAATTCGTGAACCATCACAGAAAAGAGCAGCGCGACTACAAAGGCGAGAATTCCAATAATTTGCATTACATACCTATCTGGAGTTGGTGCTTAAGAGTATGCACGATACCGCTGACACCTTGAGAATTTGGTGACTTTCGATCTAGAGGCTCCTGAGTTGCGGTGATTGGTCACTTAGAGACCTTAACCCGGCGTCCTACGAATTGACCTGCGATAACGATGAACAGCGCCAAGATGAACATAGCGGAGCCGATTACATTTGCCTGTGCTGGAATGCCGCGTGCGGCAGATGTATAGACAAATTCAGGAAATGTTTTTAATGTTCCAGAATTAAAGTTGGTGATAATGAAATCATCAAAGGACAAACTAAATGCCAAAAGTGCAGCACCTGCAATACCGGGGGCAACCAAAGGCAACGTCACACGACGGAAGGTAGCGAATTCATTGGCGTAAAGATCCATTGCAGCTTGTTCGAGGCGCGGATCAAGGGAAGCAATACGTGCTTTAACCGTGACTACAACAAATGAAATACAAAACATGACGTGCGCGATGACCGTTGGCCAGAATCCTGGATTTATATGAAAGACCAAGAATAATGACAGCAGTGAGGCTCCCAAAACGATTTCAGGTGTTGCCATCGGCAAAAAGATCAGCAAGTTAGAAGATGAGCGCCCCTTAAATGCGTACCGCCCGATTGCAAAGGCAATCATGGTTCCCAATATTGTTGAGAAAATTGTTGCAAGCAAACCAATTTTGATTGAATTACCTAGTGCGGTACAGACTTCAGGCGCACCACATGGATTCCTCCAATTATCTAAAGTAAAACCTTTCCACACTAGATTAGACTTACCTGAATCATTAAAGGAAAATGCGAATGTGTACAAGACTGGAATAAACAAATAGGTAAACCCTAAAACAGCATAAATACGAATCAGGTTGCGGCCAAACCATCTGGAAACAAGAGCGTTGAAAGGGATTGTAGGAATCGTTGCATCTTTTTGCTTGTTCACACTAACTCCTCCGTTCCAGCTTTTCGAATATAGACAGTTACGAGAATCAATATTGCAGCCATCAATGTAAACGAAAGCGCTGATGCCGTTGGGTAATCAACGATCTTGAAGTATCGGGACTCGATCACATTTCCGATCATTTTCGTGTTCGGACTTCCTAAAATCGCTGCATTGACATAGTCACCAGCTGCAGGAATAAAGGTCAATAAGGTTCCGGCTACAACACCCGGCAAAGACAAGGGCAGAGTCACCTTACGGAAAGTAGTGATTCCATTTGCATAAAGATCACCAGACGCTTCCATTGTGCGTGGATCAATACGCTCTAAGGACGCATACAAAGGTAAGGTCATAAAGGGCAGAAAGTTATAAGTCATACCCATTACAACAGCAAATGAAGTTGAAGTCAGGGTTGTGCTCTCACTGATGATTCCAATGCTTCGAAGCGTTGGAACTACAAAGCCTTCCTCACCCAAAATCTGTTTCCATGCAATTGTACGAAGCAAGAATGAAACAAAGAACGGAGCAACAACTAGGACCAGAAGAAAATTCTTAAGTTTCCCAGCCTTGAAAGCAATTGCATACGCCAATGGATAGGCAATTGCTAGAGCTAAAATTGTTGCGCATAATGCAAAAACGAAGGAACGAGCAAACTGTTCTTTATTTTCAGTGAAGGCTGTTACGTAATTTGAGAAATGCAACGTTTGTTCGTATTGACCTGTATCTCCCCCAACAATTGGTGTCTGGGTAGAAGTCTGGGCCAAATTAACAATCGGCAAAATAAAGAAGGTAAACAGGAACAAAAAGCCTGGCAACAACAAAAGGTAAGGGATCTTTACCTTAGAGAAGGCGTTGCTCATTCTTCGTCTGGATCCTCAGGATTAACTTCGAGTCCAGCTTCAACATCATCATCACCACGTAAAGCAAAGGTAAAGATCGGCTCCCACGAAATTACAACTTCGTCGCCCTTATCAAACGGTGGAACGCCATCATCATTTTGCTCAAAGACCATTACTTCTTGTCCCCAAGGCATCGTCACTTGGTACTGGGTTGATACACCGATATAAGAAACATCTTCAATTCGTCCGCCGGTCAAAACGTTTCCGCGAGTAGGTGTTCCTAAAAGTGAAATACGGAATTTCTCGGGCCTAATGCCTGCATAAATTGAACTGTCGACGGCATGGCTACGATTCTTCGGCATTGAAATCTTTTGCCCAAATAGATCAACAACTAAATTGTCTCCATCAGTGCCTTCAATCCGTCCCTTGATCAAGTTTGATTGACCCAAGAAATTTGCAACAAAAGCGGTGCCTGGATTGTCATAGAGATCTGCTGGCGATCCCATCTGCTCAATTTCGCCTTCATTCATCACAGCGATGGTGTCAGCCATAGTCATGGCCTCTTCTTGATCGTGTGTTACGTGAACGAAAGTCAGGCCGACTTCTCGCTGAATCCACTTAAGTTCGATCTGCATCTGCCGACGTAGCTTTAGGTCTAACGCACCTAATGGTTCATCCAGCAGTAGCAGTGCCGGGCGATTAACTATTGCCCGAGCCAATGCGATGCGCTGTTGCTGTCCGCCAGAAAGTTGAGTTGGCTTTCGCTGCGCAAGATGTGGCAGCTCAACAAGTTCAAGAACTTTGTTCACATCTGCAGTTACATCTTTTAATCCGCGACGGCGCAAACCGAATGCGATGTTTTCAAAAATCGTTAAATGTGGAAACAAGGCATAATTTTGGAAAACAGTATTAATTGGACGCTGGTATGGACGCTTAGTCGTGATATCAGTGGTCCCCAAATGAATACTTCCAACTGTTGGCTCTTCCAACCCCGCGATCATTCGCAAAGTTGTTGTTTTGCCGCATCCTGAAGGCCCAAGTAATGCAAAAAATGAACCCTCAGGAATTGTTAATGACAAATCATTAACTGCTGTGAAATCGCCATACGACTTGGTTATCCGTGTAAGTCGTAAATCTCCGTGCGTTGCAGATGAAACGTCAGCCACTAGTTGCCGGCAGCCTTCTGGAATGCTTCGCTCCAACTTGTTTCTTCTGCTGGAGTTAGAGAACGGAAGACGTTGAGCTTCTTAGATGTTGCATCATCAGGGAAAATGAATGGACTGCTCGCAAGTTCAGGAGCAATCTTTTCCAT
>CAIJHZ010000136.1 GCA_903820565.1 uncultured Actinomycetes bacterium | reverse complement strand
TTACCGGGTTTTGTGATCTAAGGATTGCTGGTAGAATTGACCCTCTAGCGAAGGGCATCACATGACATTTAAGGTCGGCGAAACCGTTGTTTATCCTCACCACGGGGCAGCATTAATTGAAGCTATTGAAACTCGTGTGATCAAGGGTGAAGAAAAGACCTACCTAGTGTTGAAAGTTGCTCAAGGCGATCTAACCGTCCGCGTTCCTGCAGACAATGTAGATCTAGTCGGAGTTCGTGATGTTGTTGATTCAGCCGGCCTAGATCGCGTATTTAGCGTATTGCGCCAGCCTTACACAGAAGAGCCAACAAACTGGTCACGTCGTTACAAGGCAAATTTAGAAAAACTTGCTTCAGGTGATGTTATTAAGGTTGCCGAAGTTGTTCGTGATCTTTATCGTCGTGATCTGGATCGTGGACTATCAGCTGGTGAAAAGCGCATGCTCGCCAAGGCGAAGCAGATCCTGGTATCAGAGCTCGCACTTGCTGAGCGCACTGATGAAGAAAAGGCTGCAGTAATCCTTGACGAGGTTCTAGCTTCCTAAATCGGTGAGCACACCTTCTCTGAAGGTTGTTGTGGCGATTACATCGCCAATTGCATTTCACGCATTAAAGAATCAAAGCATCCTAGAAACCTGCCTTGACGCTGCACGTGCATTTACTTCCCAATATGGATCAAGTGCTCATCTAGCTGTTGCAGGCACCGCCGAACTACTTCAGCGCTTGGATCTTGACTGGGAAAAGATTCAGTGTGACCCAAACTCTGCGCAAGAATTTGCCCGCTCACTGAGTAAGGCGCAACCATGCGAATTAGTAATGATTCACGATTCACAAAGGCCTTTAACAAAACCTGCTCAATTTGATCGAGTTTTTCAAGCTTTGGCTCCGACCATAGATGCGGTCCGGCCGGTTTCTGCCTTTACCGAAACTCTAAAAACGATAAGTGCCGATCGATGTGTAGAAGGAACAATTGACCGAAATTCAATGAAGAGGATTTCTACCCCCGAACTAATTCGCTATAACGCCATTGACTTTGATGGCAGTACCTCAACCTGGTTTGTTCCTTTAAAAGCCGATGCGATGATCGCCACGGTTGAGGCAGATCCCGAAAGTACCCGTATTAACTCAGAAAAAGAGATTCAACTAATGAAGCACTTATTGGAGTGGAACTAACAACTCCGCAATAGCTAAGTCTTGTGGGTAGGTAATCTTAAAATTAAAAACATCCCCAGGAACAGCACGTATCTTTACTGATGGAAAAAATTTCTCCATACATGCAGATGTATCAGTCCCGATAAAACCTTCTACTACTGCTTTCTCATATGCTTCCAATAGCGGTTTAGCTCTAAAACCTTGTGGAGTTTGAACTCGCGCAACAGATTCACCGCGCGTGGTATCCATTTCATGCGGATCAAGGGCAATCGTTGGAATTGCGCCACCATATTCGGCAGCGGCATCTGCAATGGCAGAAAATAATTCAGGTGTAGCTAATGGTCTTGCCCCATCATGGATTAATACAGTTTCGATCTCACCGGCGATAATTGCACTCTTTAGGTGCTGCAGTGCATTAAATTCACTTTCGTGACGACTGGCACCACCGTAAACAATTTCAATACTTGTTGGCATCGCATCTTCTGCTAAAGCTCTACGGGCAAAATCCTCGTCATCTGGATTTATCACAAGGATAATTCGAGAGTCATTAAAGTGCGCAGAAGCATTTGTGAGTGACCTCGAAATAATATGGCGCCCTTTAAGTGGTAACCACACCTTATTTATGTCGTTTCCGAATCTAGTTCCAGAGCCTGCCGCAAGAACTACTGATGCAACTGTGGAGTAAGAACTCATAATTACTTGTGGCTCGGTCCATATGTAAGGCCTAATTCATCCTGCTTTTTGCGCAATCCGACAATAAATGAACTCTGATCTAGTTCAACATGATCATATGTAAGTAGTTCGCCTACACCAATTGGCTTAATAATTTTTGCTCCAGCGATTAGGCCGATAGGAACCAAGTTATCGCGCTGTGCATCCAGTGCGTTATCTGCATATCCACGCACTGTGTAACCACCAATGCCATCAATAACATCGCCAACTGCAAGGCTTTTCTTAGTCATTGTGACTACTTCAGCGTTCAGATGTGGCGCGTACAGTGATGATTCACGATCCAAGATCGCACGATAAACAGTGATAGGTGCTTCAATCGATGCTAAATGAAATGGACGGTACAACGCAAAGTAGGGACCAGGTCCCATGGCAAGATAACTCATCTCGTGTGCGATGTATGGATCATTATGGCGAACAATTACAAAGACACCAGGTGCGACGTCACCGGTGCAGTAGTCGACTACTCCTGGACGATCTAAAACTCCACCATCAACAGCTAGTGCAAATGTATCTTGTAAAGTTTTAATAGAAGATGCAGGTCCGTACATTCCACGTTTTGAGAGTTGTAAGCCCGTTGTATTAGCAAGTGCAACCATTTCGGTCATAGTCTTAGAACCATCAGTAAATGAACACAACATCTTTGGATTCATCTTCTTTTTGATGGCAGTTTCCCGAACTGAATCTGGAGTGCTCAAGGGTTCGAATGGGTTGTTCTTTCCCTTGCCTGCACAGATAATTTCAAAGTTTAAATCACGTGCATAATCAACTAAGACTTTTGCTTCAATCGGTTCGTCACCATGGCAGACCGCGTAAATCACTCCATTATCTGTGGCCATTTTATGAAGAAGGGGACCAATCGTTACATCCATTTCGACATTCAGAACAGCAACATCCTTCTTGGCAAGAAGAGATAAATAAGTAATCTGTGCACCAATATCTGGTACTCCAGTTCCCTCTACAACTAAATCAACCGGAAGCTCTGATACCAAAAGTGCATTAGTACTGCCGGTGTGCTTGCCAGCTAAAATTGCCTGTGACAAAACATCCTTGTCATCACTAAAAACAACATCAGTAATTCCTAAATCTGCGTAAACAATCTTGACTCGTTCTAGATCTGAATCAACAACTATAGAAAGAGAGATTCCCTCCTTGCGGCCTAACTGATTTCCAAAGCCGCGACCCATCTGGCCAGCACCCACCAATGCGATCCGGGTATCGCGCCCAATTTTTGCGGCATGATCTCGAAGTCGAGATGTGTAGGTCACTATTAACTCTTTTCCATGAATACAGCCTGTATGCGTATTAAACACCACTACCGATGCCAGTACGCTTAGACAATGGACGCCTCGAAGCTTCGCACTGGTATCGGTGTAGATGCCCACAAATTTGGGGATAGCGGCCCTTGTTCACTTGCAGGACTGCAATGGCCTGAAACTCCGCGCTTATTAGGACATTCTGATGGCGATGCGGCTGTGCATGCTTTGTGTGATGCAGTGTTGTCAGCATGCCAACTAGGCGATGTCGGCACATTCTTCGGTGTTGATACGCCCGAAATGGCTGGTGCATCAGGAGTTGCAATGATTGCAAAGCTACGCGAATTTGTAACTGAACAAGGTTTTGTTATCAATAATGTTTCTTTGCAGATTGTTGGCAATAAGCCAAAGATCACCTCACGCCGGGATGAAGCACAAAAAGTTTTAAGTGATGCATTGGGTGCACCAGTTTCTGTTGCCGCTACAACATCAGATCAAATGGGCTTTACCGGTCGAGGCGAGGGTATTTATGTAATCGCTAATGCACTGGTGCACATTCCATGAGTTTGAATCTTTATGACACAGCAACTCGAGAAGTAAGTGAGTTCAAGCCCTTAATTGCTGGTCAGGTTTCAATTTATGTGTGCGGTGCAACGGTGCAGGCAGCACCACATATTGGCCATGTTCGAAGCGGAGTTAACTTCGATATCTTGCGACGCTGGTTAATCAAAAGTGGGTACGCAGTGACATTCATCAGAAATGTCACCGATATTGATGACAAGATTTTGCAGAAAGCTGCGATTGAAAAGATGCCCTGGTGGGCTTTGGCAATGAAGTACGAACGAATTTTTTCCGAGGCATATGATTCGTTGAATGTTTTGCCACCGACCTACGAGCCGCGTGCCACTGGCCACATCACACAAATGATTGAACTAATGGATCATTTAGTTGAAAACGGCGCAGCGTATGCGCCAGGTAATGGGGACGTCTACTTAGAGGTTCGCAAATTAAAGAGTTACTTAACCTTGTCGCGTCAAAATCTTGACGATCTGCAGCCTGCATCAGATGCCGATGAAACATATAAAAAAGATGTGCGTGACTTTGCGTTATGGAAAGCTGCAAAGCCTGGCGAACCATCCTGGCCAACCCCTTGGGGACCGGGTCGCCCTGGATGGCATTTGGAATGTTCTGCAATGGCACATGCCTACCTTGGTGAAACATTTGATATTCATGGCGGGGGATTAGATCTAGTTTTTCCTCACCACGAAAATGAAATTGCCCAATCAGAAGCAGCTGGATTCCGATTTGCTCAACGGTGGTTACATAATGCATGGGTTACGCAATCTGGCGAAAAGATGTCGAAGTCACTTGGTAACACATTGCAGGTTCAAGAAATCTTAAAGAGTGTGCGAGGTATAGAACTTCGTTGGTACTTAGGGGGCGCTCACTACCGTTCGATGTTGGAATACTCCCCAGAGGCTTTACAAGAGGCAGCGACAAACTTTAAGCGAATCGAAAAGTTCCTACATCGTTCGACTGAAATTGTTGGTACGCAACCAACGCCACTCATCAACGCGGAATTCACCGCTGCTATGAATGATGATTTAGCTGTCCCGGCCGCCCTTGCATTGATCAGCGAAAATCTGAGGTTAGGCAATCAAGCCATTACAGACAACGACACAGCTGCGATTTCTAAGAACGCTGATGAAATCCGAGGAGCACTTGAAGTCTTAGGATGCGATCCTTTTGATGCCACATTTGCCACATCAGGTGGCTCAGATCTCACGGAAGCACTAGATGGCGTCATTAAATTAGCTCTTGCAGAGCGTGCATCGGCTCGTGAGCGTAAGGATTTCGCTGCCTCAGATGCAATCCGTGATGGCTTGTCCGCTTTAGGAATTACAATTGAGGACACTGCACAAGGACCTCGCTGGTCTATCAATTAATTACTGAAACGAGATCTGATCATGGCTGGCAATTCATCCCGTAAAGGCGCTATTCGCCAATCAAAAAAGGGACCATCTGCCGGTACTGGTGGAAATAACAAGCGACGTCTTGAAGGAAAAGGACCAACTCCAAAAGCTGAAGATCGTCCTTATCACGCAGCTGCAAAGCGCAAGAAGGCTGCGGAGAAAAAGGAAACACGTTCTCCACGTATTCCAAAGGGAGATCGCCCACGCGGTGAAATCGTTGCAGGACGCAATGCAGTGCTCGAAGCACTTCGCGAGAATGTTCCATCCACTGAATTATTAGTTGCACGCAGTATCGATGTTGATGATCGCGTTGCTGAAAGTTTGAAGCTAGCGCTGCACCATGGTTTGCCAATTCGCGAAGCACACCGTGCTGAGGTTGAAGGCATTTCACCTAATAGCCAAGGAATTATTCTTGCGATTAAGCCTTTCCAGTATTCAAGTTTTGAAGAGATTTTGGAACGCGCAAAGTATCCATCGCTGATCGTCGCATTAGATGGCGTTACGGATCCACGTAACCTTGGCGCAATAATTCGTTCGGCGGCAGCATTTGGTGCAGCCGGTGTCATCATGACCGAACGTCGCGCAGCGACTATGACTGCATCTGCTTGGAAAGCATCATCTGGTGCTGCAGCGCGTTTGCCTATTGCGCAAATTACAAATCTTGCACGAACAATTGATGTAGCTAAAAAAGCAGGAATGTTTGTTGTCGGTCTAGATGGTGAGTCAGAGGACATCATCAGTACTATGAAAGTTGCTACTGAACCATTGATGATCATTGTTGGTTCTGAAGGCAAGGGTCTTGCGCGTCTTACAAAAGAGAAGTGCGATCTTGTGGTCTCAATTCCGATTAGCACCACAACTGAATCACTTAATGCAAGCGTTGCAACCTCAATTGCACTCTTTCACGTAGATCAGCAGCGACGCGCACAGTAGGGAAAAAGGCTTGAAATACAATCGTTTTATAGCAATTGGTGACTCATTCACTGAAGGAATGTGTGATGAGAAAAAGTATGGGCAATATCGCGGATGGGCAGATCGCGTTGCTGATATTATGGCCGCACATCAAAGTGGTTTTCAGTATGCGAACCTTTCGATTCGGGGCAAGCTTTTAAAGCAGGTAATCGATGAGCAAATCGAACCCGCAATAGCGCAGGTAATAGATAAAACAACACTTATTTCTTTTCACGCCGGTGCTAATGATGTAATTCGCCCTAAATTCAACCCCAACGTGACCTTGCCGCTTTATTCAGAGGCGGTACGAAAAATTGCTGCTTCGGGAGCAACGGTGATGCTATTTACAGTCCTTGAAGACAGCGGAAGCACAGGCCGTCTTGCTGAATCATGGCAAGCACGTTTTAAGGTTTTCAATGCAAATGTACGGGCGATGGCAGAAGAAGTTGGGGCAATCCTTTGTGATGCAAATGAAGAGAAAGCCTTTAAAGATCCACGCTTCTTAGCATTTGATCGATTACATTTAAATCCAATGGGACACGATCGAGTCGCTCAAGCAGTTCTAGAAACAATTGGACTTCCATTTGATCCATCGTGGCGCCGTCCCTTAGCTCCACAGGAGCCAACACCGCAGTTTGTTAAGTCAGCTGTAACGATTGCCTGGTTTGCTACTTTTGCGTTGCCTTGGATGTGGCGTCGTGCACGTGGCAAATCATCTGGTGATGGACGCACATGCAAATATCCAATTGCAATTCATTGGCCGCTAGCACATTTAGATTAAACTCACTTAGATGTAAGTAACGGCCCACTCCCAGGTGTGGGCACCTGTATTTCCGGAGTCCTTAGAAGTTTCTCGAGAAATGAGGGGAACCATACCTTCCGTAAGCGTGAAATAAGGAGCTGGTTTGGCTGGGAGATGCTTACTGATTACCTATTGTTCACCCAATCGCGAGATAATTTCATCATGAAAATCGAGCACCTTACCGACCGAGAGATTAGCTGGCTCTCTTTCGACCAAAGGGTCCTCGAATTAGCCGAAGATTCGACGGTTCCACTTCTTGAAAGACTTCGCTTTTTGGCGATCTCCTCCTCAAACTTAGATGAGTTCTTTATGGTTCGCGTCGCAACACTAATGAGCAAAATCGAAAATGATGTGACCGCTGCAAATGTTGCCGGGCACAAACCAAAAGATCTTTTAGCTTTGATCAGCACAAAAGTAAATAAACTAGTCGAACGTCAGTCCAAAACTTTACACGGCGAAATACTGCCTGAGCTGAAAAAACACGGAATTGAATTTGTTAAGTGGGATCAATTAGATGAAACTGAAAGTAGCTATGTAGCAAAATTGTTTCAAGATCGAATTTTTCCAGTATTAACTCCCTTGGCTGTAGATCCAACACATCCATTCCCCTATATTTCTGGTCTATCCTTGAATCTCGCAGTTATGGTTAAGAATCCAGCAACACATGAAGAATTCTTTGCCCGTGTTAAAGTTCCTGAAATTTTGCCAAGGTTCATCGCAACTGCGAAGTCAGGGTCAACACGCTTCTTGCCGCTTGAGGATTTGATTTCGATTCATTTGCAGGAGTTATTCCCGGGCATGACAATTGAAGATCACTACACATTCCGCGTGACTAGAAATCAAGATATTGAACTTGATGAGGACGAAGCAGAGGATTTGCTGCTGTCACTAGAGCAAGAGTTATTGCGCCGTCGTTTTGGGCCACCAGTTCGTCTTGAGATTGAAGCTGGAGTTGATGAAGCTCGCGTTTCTAAACTTGGCGCAGAACTTGGGATTGGCCCCGAAAATATTTTCCATGTGAATGCTCCCCTTAATTTGACGTCGCTTCACAAAATTGCGGATCTTGATTTTTCAGAATTAAAGTTTGAATCCTTTAGATCGCGAACCGCTAAAGCGCTGTCCGAGGTGGATTCTGAAGATAGTGACATGTTTTTCTCTGCAATCCGCCAGGGTGAAATTCTGCTCCACCACCCCTATGAATCCTTTACATCATCCGTTGTGCACTTCTTAGAATATGCCGCAATGGATCCACATGTTTTGGCGATCAAACAAACCTTGTATCGCACATCGGGCGACTCACCTATTATCGAAGCTTTGATCGAGGCAGCAGAAGCAGGTAAGCAAGTTGTTGCAGTCATTGAAATTCGTGCCCGATTTGATGAACAAGCAAATGTCCGTTGGGCACGCAAGCTTGAAGCAGCCGGAGTGCATGTTGTGTATGGGTTGATGGGATTAAAAACTCACGCAAAGTTGTCATTGGTTATCCGCGATGAGCCACAAGGTATCCGTCGCTATTGTCACTTGGGCACAGGTAATTACAACCCAAAGACTGCACGCATGTACGAAGATCTAGGAATCCTTAGTGCCGATGTTGAATTAACCGAAGATCTAACTCGCCTGTTCAATCAACTCTCTGGCTTTGGACCACAATCAACATATTCGCGTTTGTTGGTTGCCCCGCGCACCTTGCGTTCTGGATTGACCGAACGTATCGACCGCGAAATTGAACATGCTAAAAATGGGCGTCCTGCAGGAATCCAGTTCAAACTAAATTCGATTTTGGATGAATACTTTGTTGCAAAGCTTTATGAAGCATCACAGGCTGGCGTAAAGATTGAATTACTAATCCGCGGAATTTGTGCCGTGCAACCTGGCATTAAAGGCGTTTCAGAGAACATCACCGTCAAATCTATTCTGGGTCGCTTTCTAGAGCACTCACGTATTTATCACTTCATTAATGGTGGAGATGATGAGTATTGGATTGGTAGCGCGGATTTAATGGGCAGAAACCTCGATCGTCGCGTTGAAAGCCTTGTTCTTATTCAGCGAAAAGAACATCAAATTCGCTTACAGGGATTACTGGACCTAGGTCTTTCTGATGAGACTTCTTCGTGGCAACTAAGGGAAACTAACTGGACCCGCCCAATGAAAAAGGGATTAACAAATATCCACGCTGAACTTATAGATCATTATTCAAAGGATCGCTAAGTGGAAAACCAGGTAATTCAGGCTGCTGGCGCAGTGATGTGGCGACGCTTAAGTGATGAGTTAGTTCAAGTCGCCTTGATTCACAGACCTCGCTACGACGATTGGTCTTTTCCGAAAGGAAAGGTTGAAGCAGGTGAGTCAGAAATTGGGTGCGCATTTCGCGAGGTACTAGAAGAAACTGGTTTTGAAAGTATTTTTGGTCCCGAACTTTGCAAAATCGAATACCCAGTTGGAGATGCAACCAAAACAGTTAGATATTGGTCAGCTCAGGCTATTGGTGAAGCGAAAGGCGTGCTGGACCCGCAAGAAGTAGATCAATTAATCTGGGTAACTATTTCTGATGCGTATGACAAACTTTCACGTAAAGGTGACCAAGAGGTTTTAAAGAATTTTGAAAAATTTGGAATCGATACAACACCGATCGTGCTTTTGCGTCACGGCAAAGCAATTGCTCGCGAAGAATGGGAAGGCGATGATGGTGATCGTCCACTTGCACAATTAGGTCAGATTCAATCAATGCGAATGTTGGCACGGTATCTGCCATTTGCAATTACTGAAATTCATACATCAGATGCAGTTCGTTGTTACGAAACTGTCGCACCAATGGCCCGTTCATTGTCCTTAGACATGATTTATTGGACCGAGCTCAGCGAATATGCGTATGAGAAAGATAAGAAAGCTGCAATTAATGTCGTAAATGACATCATTGACAGTGAATCCCACGCAATTGTGTGTGGCCACAATCCAGTTATCCCTGGAATAGTTGCAAAATTTATCGGCAAGAAGAACTTCAAAGAGTTAGATCATGGGTTGATGCCTGGTGAAGCATGGATTTTGCATCACCGCGATGGAGAAATTATCGCAATCGACTGGATGCCCGCACCCGAAGCTTAAGCGCTCAACCAATCTAAGCGGCGTAAAACAATGCCTTCACGCAGTGCCCAAGGGCAAATTTCAACCTCTTCCACATCTAATCTATCCATTACCGCAAGAGCAACAACTCCGCCCGCAACTATTTGTTGAGCACGGCTAGCTGAAACGCCTGGTAACTCTGCGCGTGATTTATTTGTCATTTCAATAAGCTTTGGCATTGCTGATTTTAGAGATGATCGTTCTAAGAATTTTGCATCATTGCCATACCACTGTGCGCAAATACGCGCCAAGGTTCTAAAGGTCTTACTCGTTGCAACGAAATGATCTGCATCGTGGGATTTCAGAGCATTGGGCATTGAATCTTTAAGCGCCTCTTCGACATGCTTTTCTAAACTCCTAATTCCTTTAGAACTGTATGGATCACCATTTAAGAATTCACGAGTTAAGCGAGCAGCTCCAAGTGGCATTGAAACAGTAGCATCTGGATTTTCATCAATCCCACTTGCAATTTCTAACGAACCGCCGCCGATATCAATTACAAGTAAATTTCCTGCCGACCAACCTAACCAACGACGCACCGCCAAAAAAGTCATAGATGCTTCATCATCACCGGATAGAACCTGCAGATCTATCTCATGTTTTTTATTGATATCAGAAATTATCTGCGCGCCATTTGTTGCATCGCGTACGGCAGAGGTTGCAAAAGCCAGAATCTCATCAGTTTCGTTGACGCGAGCATGGGCGACAGCTTCTTGAATCGCATCATCAAGAAGTTGAATGCCACCTGCTGAGATTGCTCCAGAAATATCCAAGTATTCAGTTAGACGAAGTTCAACCTTAAAATTAGTTGTAGGTGTTGGTCGAGCTCCTGGGTGGGCATCCATCACTTGCAAATGGATGGTGTTTGAACCCACATCAAGAACACCCAATCTCATGGCGTTAACCTATCGTTGGGCGGGGCACAAGGCTTGGATTTTAAGATTTGGCTCAAGACTGCCATAATTGCGGCTGCTGTATTCGGGGTAACTTGAAGAGCAGGCCTCTCTAGCTCAGTGGTAGAGCAGCGCACTTGTAATGCGCAGGTCGTCAGTTCAATCCTGACGGGGGGCTCCGGAAATTCCGGAGAGGAGTAGACATGTCTGATAACTCCTTTCCGCATGAATCTTTTAGAGATGCGCTCGCGGCAAATGACGAGTACATCAAAAACTTTAAATATTCAGAGCTAACAGGAACAGCCCAACAGGGTTTGGCAATTGTTACCTGCATGGATTCGCGAATTAATCCTCTCTCTGTCGTTGGAATGAAGTCGGGCGATGCCAAGATTTTGCGCAACGCTGGCGCCCGCGTAACTGATGACGTATTGCGTACCTTGGTATTAGCAACGTATTTGCTGGGCGTCGAACGAATTTTGATCATGCCTCATACAAACTGTCGTATGGCACAAGTTGATGATGTAGAGATTCATCGTGAAATTGATACCAAGTACGGGGTAGATACCTCTGAAATTGAATTCAAAACTGTTCCAGATCAGAGACAAGCATTAATTGAAGATGTGCAGAAGATCAGAAGTTACCGTTTGATCAAAACTGGAGTTGTAGTTGGCGGCGCAATTTACGATGTTGCAACAGGGAAAATTACTCCTGTTGATTGTTAATTCGTCTAATTGGTTGTCGAGTATCTGGATAAGTCAGATCCTCTAAAAATTGCATAATATTTGCCAACATAAGTGCCGGCTTTTCTTTCACTAATCCATGTGAAGTTCCAGGGATGATTGCTAATTGTCCTAAAGGCAGCGCTTCGTACAAAGAAATTGTGTGGTCGTGTGCGATTACATCATCGTCTCCTGCCATAACCAGTACAGGGCATTGAATCGACGCTAAATCAGAGATACTTATATCTGGCTCTGTTTTCCAAATCTGATTCATTCGAATTGTTTTTTCTAGGAGAGTATGTGGCTTATCTGGGCTAATTAAGTTGTACTCAGCCTGATCCTCTTCACTTACCTTTGCTTCTGCAAAATCACTCTGCGGGGCGCTGTAATGATAATTAGCACCAATCGCAACAATTGACTTAACTAGGTCAGGACGCTGTATAGCAACCATCAAAGCAATGATTCCGCCATCGCTATAACCGATTAAGTGAGCTGGCTCTGTAACAACTGTCTCAAGATATGCAATTGCTTCTTTGGCTTGAAAATCAAAATGAAGACTGCCTGCACGATCTGCGCTAAAGCCATGACCGGCTCTGTCATAACCGAAAACACGAAAGTCATCTTCAAGTGCGGGCACGAGTAAGTAATCCCAACTAGATGTTTTGCTTAAGCCGCCATGCAGCAACACAACTGCTTCGCCATCGTTTTCCCATTCGTAGCAGTAGAGATCATGTCCAGCTACTGGTAAATACTCTGGCATTACTGCGAATCCATAATGTGACGGTTGCCGCGATCAAAGGTTAAATAGTTATAGGTCCAGTCAGCCATGGTGCCGATCTTGTTGCGTCCACCTAATAAATAAAATAGGTGAAGCCACAGCCAGGCATACCACGCTGGAATTCCAGTCATTCGAAGATTTTTAACTTCGACGATTGCTTTATGGCGACCAATTGTTGCCATAGAGCCTTTATCGATGTATTTAAATGGCTTTAGCACCTGACCACTGGCGATTCTTTTGATCTGTTGGGCAACGTGTCGACCTTGCTGCATAGCAACTGGTGCCACCATCGGCAACATCCGTCCATTTTCTCCAACAAAACCTGCGATGTCACCGATCGCAAAGATGTGTGGGTAATGTTTTACCTGCAACGTACTGTCGACATCAATGCGTGTATTTATCAACGGCAAATTTAATTTCGCACCTGTTGGCTCACCTTTAACGCCAGCTGCCCAAACTGTCACCTCTGATGCAATTTTGCTGCCGTCGCCAATTTCGATACTGCGTGGCTTGATTTCTTTGACCGCTGTATTTAAGTGAACGGTCACACCAAGACTTTCGAGATCTTTTTTTCCACGGGCTGAAAGTTTTTCAGAAAACATGGGCAAGATTCGTGGACCAGCTTCAATTAAGTTGATTTTGATGTGTGCTGCAGCGTGCTTTTGGTCATGCTTCAATGGGCCGCGCACGAGCTCTGCAAAGGCACCCGCCATTTCGACTCCAGTGGGTCCGCCGCCAACAATTGAAATTGAGAAAATTGTTTCATCTTCAAAGCGGCATAGATCTTCAAAACGGCGTAATACTTCGGCGCGAATCATTAAAGCTTCATGAACGCTTTTCATACCCAATGCATGTTCCGTAACACCTGGAATTCCAAAATCCGCATTTGCCGAACCGAGCGCGACAACAAGATAGTCAAACTCTAAAACCTCGCTGCTATCTAACTTCACACTCTTATTTTTGTGGTCAACAGATATTGGGGTTCCCATGCGAAACTGCACGCCGGTTTTACGCAGTGCACCTCGGATTGGGTGGGCAACATGGTCAGCAGCTAATCCAGCGGTCGACACTTGATACAAAAGAGGAAGGAAAGTTTGAAAGTTGTGGCGATCAACAACCGTCACATCGGCAAATCCGGCCATCTTGCGGGCTGCAGTCAGTCCGCCAAAACCGGCACCCAAAATTACTACTCGCGGTTTTTGAAGTGCCTTTTGCATGGCTTAAGTCTAGGCTTTGCAGCATGAACACGCACATCGGAGGTCGTAAGTACCTCGTTACCGGGGCTTCGGGATATGTCGGTGGTCGGCTAGTTCGTGCCTTCATTGACGATAAAGAAGATGTTCGAATTTTGGTACGTGACAAGAACAAAATCATGGGTCAACCGTGGGCGCCTTTGGTTGATATTTGCGAAGGCAGTGCAGAAAATTTTGAAGATCTGCAAAGAGCGCTAGCAGGCATTCATACAGCTTTTTACTTATTGCATTCAATTAATCTGGGTCCAAATTTTGATGAAATTGAAAAGGAAATGGCCCGCAACTTTGCGCGTGCGGCCGAACAAGCTGGCGTCTCACAAATTATTTATCTTGGTGGAATCGCAAATGATGTAAATATTAGTAAGCACCTGGCATCTCGCGCGATGACAGGCAGCTCGCTTGCTACAACATCGGTTGCAGTTCTGGAACTTCGCGCAGGAATCATCATTGGATCAGGCTCTGCCAGCTTTGAAATGCTGCGCCACCTAACGCATCGTCTTCCAATCATGACCACGCCTAAATGGGTCATGAATAAAACTCACCCAATCGCAATCCGTGATGTTCTGTATTACCTCAAAGGTGCGGCACATTTAGAAACCCCAGTAAACAAAGTCTTTGATATCGGTGGCCCCGAAGTGTTGTCGTACGCGGATATGATGCAAAAGTTTGCAAAGTTATCAGGATTAAAGAAACGTTGGATTATCAGGGTCCCAGTTCTAACTCCAGGGCTTTCTAGTTTGTGGATTGGATTAGTAACACCTGTTCCGACCGCACTTGCCCGACCACTTGTTGGTTCACTCATTAGCGAAGTTGTTGCAGATCCTGCAAAAAGCATTGATGGACTTATTCCGAAACCGCCTGAAGGCTTAATTGATGTTGAGACAGCTATTTCATTAGCACTATCAAAGATCACAACTCATAATGTAGAAACACGTTGGTCTGATGCAACTATGCCAACTGCTCCGTGGCAGAAGGCACAAGGTGATCCTGATTGGGCTGGCGAAATGGTTTTGCGCGATCGACGCGAACGAGTTACAACCGTTCCAGCAGAACAGGTATGGCGACAGGTTGAACGCATCGGCGGAGACAATGGATGGTTTGGCTCTGACTTGTTGTGGTGGGCGCGCGGAGTTTTAGATCGCTTTTTAGTTGGCGGTGTTGGCCTGCGACGTGGACGTCGCGATCCAGATTATTTACGTGTTGGTGAAAGTTTAGATTTTTGGCGAGTAGAAGAGTTGGAACCAGGTCGCAGATTAAAGTTATATGCCGAAATGGTTTTGCCAGGAAAAGCGTGGCTGGAATTTACAGTTACACGTGAGAACGGAAAAACAACAATTGTGCAAGAGGCGACATTTAATCCCCGTGGATTAGGTGGCCAGTTATATTGGTATGCAATCTCGCCGCTACATCTATTTGTTTTTCCAACCATGATCAGAAATATTGTCAAAAAGGCAACTATCAATGCATGAGCTGGATCAAGACATTTTTTCGCTAAGTTCCCACACTTTGAGCGTGCTCTAACGTAAGATTTCACTCATGTCTGCGCAAGAAGAGTCTGCAATCAACACTGGGCTCAGTGACCTCGAAGTTCGCATCCTTGATTTTGAGGGCAACTGGTGGCGCTATGCAGGGGCAAAAGAGGCGGCCATCAAGGATCTTTTTGACCTTAATGCTCCTCGGTACTACCAACTTCTGAACGATCTGATTGACCGCGAC
>CAIJHZ010000135.1 GCA_903820565.1 uncultured Actinomycetes bacterium | reverse complement strand
CATACCAATAGCTAGGCGATTATGAATCACTCTTGATACCTTTGCAAAATCCTTTTCATCTCCCTCTGCTTGCACTATCGAGGCAATTGTTAATAACTGTCCTGCACTAAATTTCTTAGTGCCAAGCAATATTTGCTGTGCGCTATCTTCGGAAGTAAATCGATCAATCATCGCCTGCACTGCCGCAGTTGCCGAGGTACCTTTCGCAAAGCTGTATTGAGCAGGAAAAAGTAGACCCTCAACCTGACTAAATCCCTTAGGTAATTTTGCTACGGCAAAGGCTTTTGAAATATCTTTTGTGGAGAATCCATAGGCAACGAGAGCTGTGACGACTTCACTCTTCCAGCCACCTTCAAAAATCCTGATTAGATTAGGAATGCGATTTGGATCCAACAGTTGCTCAAGGGCTTGCCTAGCGGAAATGTTTTGCGATATCCGGTGATTACCGGGCGCTATCGTCTCAGAACGTTTATCCTCCACTGCGACTCTAAAAAATGCCTCTGAAGACTTGATCACTTTGTTATCAAAAAGCAGTTGGGCTATTTGCGATCCAGTCGAACCGTTTGGGATATCCACAATAACTTCAGACTGATCAGCAATCATGGTGTTGGTTGGAAAGTCCGGTGCAACCGAGGGACCGGAACGTGAACTATAAATTGCTGCCAAAGCAACTACGGCAAGTACTGCGGCACCAATTCGTATCTTCATTTACGTTTTTCTATCTCAATTGCAAATTCCAAAATCGCCACGGCTGCTGCCATATCGATTGCGTCCTTGGAATCCTTGGCACTGCGTCCCGCATCTCGCAAATTACGAGCGGCACTTATCGTGCTCATTCGCTCATCAATCATCTCAATGGGAACCTCAGAAATAGTGCTCAAAAGCGCAACAAATACGAAGGCCTTCTCAGTGGCTAGCCCATCTTTACCGCTTAGTAATGCCGGACGACCTACATAGATTGCTACCGGTTGCACATCCTGAAAAATTGTGGAAATTTGCTCGCTTAGGTTTTTATCTGTTGCCTTTAATGTTGTTAACGGCGATGCAAGAATTGAGTCTGGATCGGTAACTGCAACGCCAATACGTACATCTCCGTAATCAAATGCGATACGACGTCCGCGCAGCATCATTTATCCAATGAGTGCGTTAGAGATCGCAGTCAGAGCTTCTAACGACTTTGATGCATCGGTACCGCCACCTTGTGCGAAATCATCTTTACCGCCACCACCACCGCCAAGAACTGTAGAACCTATCTTTACTAACGCGCCTGCCTTAGCTCCGCTTGAACGTGCACCTTCGCTTGTGGCTACGACCAGTACAGGCTTTTCATCATTTGCACTGATTAGAGCAACAACCGACTTACCCTCACGAGATCGCAGATCGATTGCAATCTTGCGCAGATCATCACCTGAAACACCATCGGCCATAACAGAGGAGATATAGGAAATTCCGTTGACGATCTTGGCGGTTTTAGCAAGGTCTCCCACCTGCGAAAGTGCTTGTGCGGAGCGCACGGTTGCCAACTCCTTCTCAATTTCTTTCATCTTGTTAAGTAGATCAGAAATTCTTTCGGGAAGCTCTTCAGTACGTGCACCCTTGATCAATTCAGTCAGCGAGTTAAGCAAGACATGTTCACGAGCTAAGAATTTATAAGCGTCAACGCCGACTAGTGCTTCAACGCGTCGAACGCCTGCTCCAATTGAAGATTCACCGAGTAACTTGATTACACCTAACTGTCCAGATCGCTCAACGTGGGTTCCGCCACAAAGTTCGCGAGCCCAGTCACCCACACTCACTACGCGAACAACATCACCGTACTTTTCGCCAAACAATGCCATAGCACCAAGCTCTTTAGCCTTTGCTTGACTCATGCTTTCAGCCGTCACTTCTAGGTTATCAAGTAGAAGCGTATTGACGCGTGATTCAACATCATTTAAAACACTAGTTGGCACTGATCCTGTCGCAGGAAAATCAAAACGGAATCGACCAGGTGAGTTTTCAGAACCTGCTTGTGTCGCAGTTTCACCAAGAATTTCGCGGAATGCCTTGTGAACCATATGCGTTGCGGTATGAGCTCTGGAAATTGCATGCCTGCGTTCGATATCGATTTCAGCAAGTGCCTCGCTGCCAACATCGACTGTTCCTTTGATTACGCGGCCTCGGTGTACTGACAATCCTGGAACTGGAGATTGAACATCTTCGATTTCAACAACAGCACCATTACTCAACGTTATGCGCCCACCATCAGCTAACTGGCCACCACCTTCGGCATAAAATGGTGTCCGATTAAGGATCAGCTCAACGTCTTCACCTTCTGATGCAGTTGCGACTCCAACACCATCTACAACAATGCCCGTTAATTTACCTTCAGAACTTAGCTGTTCATAGCCAACAAATTCACTTTTGCCACTCTTGTCCGCAATTGTTTTATACACAGATACGTCAGTGTGACCTGACTTCTTAGCCTTGGCGTCAGCTTTTGCGCGATCTTTTTGCTCCTTCATTAAGCGACGGAAACCATCTTCATCAACTTCAAGGCCTTCTTCGCGTGCCATTTCCAGTGTTAAATCAAAAGGAAATCCGTAGGTATCGTGGAGTTTAAAGACTTCGTCCCCTGGCAGGATAGTCGACTTTGTCTTTTTCAGAGCCACTGACGCTAGATCAAATATTTGTGTTCCACTCTTTAGAGTTTGTAAGAAACTTTCTTCTTCCGAAACGCTGACAGATAAAATGCGTTTAGAGTCTGTAACCAACTCGGGGTACTGAGGTCCCATCGCTGCGATCGCAGAAACAGTTAACTCTGACATGATCGGATCCATTGAGCCTAGAAGTCGCATATTACGAATAGTTCTACGCATCATTCGTCGCAAAACGTAGCCGCGACCTTCGTTTCCTGGCGTCACTCCATCACCAATCAGCATTGCCGATGTGCGCGCATGATCTGCAATTACCCGCAAAGCAATATCTGATTTTTCGGAAGATCCATACGTGACCCCAGTGAGTTCAGAAGCTTTTTTGAGAATCATGATCGTTGTATCTATCTCATAAATATTCTCAACACCTTGTAGCAAAGCGGCTGTGCGCTCTAGGCCTAATCCAGTATCAATGCTCTTTGCTGGAAGTTCGCCAAGAATTGGATAGCTATTTTTGCCACCCCCTGCTCCACGTTCATTTTGCATGAACACAAGGTTCCAAATTTCTAGATATCTATTTTCATCTGCAATCGGACCACCTTCTGCGCCGTATGCAGGACCACGATCGAAATAAATCTCAGAACACGGCCCACATGGGCCAGGCACTCCCATTGACCAAAAATTGTCTGCCATATCACGGCGTTGGATCCGCTCTTTTGGAACACCAATCTTTTTATGCCAAATGTCTGCTGCTTCATCATCATCTAAATAAACCGTCACCCACAATTTATCTTCGGGAAATCCGTAACCACCATCTGCAATTGGGCGAGTTAAAAGTTCCCAAGCCAGTGCAATTGCACCTTCCTTAAAGTAATCGCCAAAAGAAAAGTTTCCGCACATTTGAAAGAAAGATGCATGACGGGTTGTTTTACCAACCTCATCAATATCAAGAGTGCGAACACATTTTTGAACCGATGTTGCGCGCTTGTATGGCGGAGTCACTTCACCAAGAAAATAAGGTTTAAATGGAACCATTCCTGCATTTACTAATAAAAGATTTGGGTCATCTGCAATCAAGGATGCCGATGGGATAACGGTGTGAGCTAGGCCCTGACGGTTATCTGATTCAAAGAAGCGCAGCCAGCGCGAACGGATCTCGGCGGATTCCACTAGTTGGGATCACTCCGCCTTCTTCTTCTTTGAGCGACCTTTGCTCATCTGCGCTGCTGATAAAAGAGCCCCTGCCACCTTAACTGCCGAACCATTTTTGTTCATGAAAGCCGAAGTTGCTTCATTAAGTTTGTCTGACATCTCTTCAACATTTTTTGTCACACGGTTTATGCTGTGAAGAGGACCGTTAACCAAAGTTACAGTCGTATTCAATTCATCAATGAGCGGAGCAGTCTCTTCAGTTAACACTTTTAGAGAGGTACTTGCCTCATCTACCAAGCGACCAACCCGAATAACTACGTATGCGAGAGCAAGGGCAATCACCGCAAGTGATGATGCCGCAATTATTGTTGCAATTCCGCCTGGACCCATATCGCTAGCCTACCTGACCCTTAACTTTCCTGAGGTGATTTTGACGGAGTCGAGGGTGCTTGTGGAACCCAATCGATTCCGCTCTCTTTACGTTGAGCCGGAGTAATTGGAGTTGGAGCACCCGTTAAAGGATCTCCGCCACTAGCAGTTTTAGGGAAAGCTATTACCTCGCGAATTGAGTCAGATCCAGTCAACAAAGCACACACGCGATCTAAACCGAGTGCGATTCCGCCATGCGGAGGTGGTCCATAGTTAAACGCTTCTAATAAGAAACCAAACTTACTGTTGGCCTCTTCATCGCTTAATCCAATGACAGAGAAAACATCCTTCTGAATGTTTCGGTCATGAATACGAATTGATCCACCACCTAATTCAGTTCCATTCAAAACAATGTCGTACGCGTAAGCAAGTGCTGATGCAGGATCTTCCTTAAATGTAGAGGCAAACTCTGGTTTTGGTCCTGTAAATGGATGGTGAACCGCTGTCCATCCCCCGTTATCTGTTGGCTCAAACATAGGAGCATCTACCACCCACAAAAATTCCCACTTACCATCGGGGATTAAGCCGCAGCGTTTTCCAATTTCTAATCTAACAGCCCCTAAAAGATTCAAAGAGGCTGTGCGATCACCAGCGGCAAAGAAAATTGCATCTCCGACATGTGCCCCTGATGCTTGAACTATTCCTGCAGTTTCTTTCTCAGAAATATTCTTTGAAACTGGGCCGCCTAGGGTGCCATCTTCGTTTACAAGAATGTATGCAAGTCCTTTTGCGCCTCGAGCTTTGGCCCAGTCCTGCCAAGCATCTAATTCGCGGCGGGCCGAAGATGCTCCCCCAGGCATAACAACTGCTCCAACATATGCGGCCTGGAAAACTCTAAATGGCGTTTCTGCAAAAAATGTTGTTAGGTCAACTAATTGATTGGCGAAACGTAAATCCGGCTTGTCAGATCCGTAATGTGTCATCGCATCGGCATACGTCATGCGTGGCAAAGGTAATGGAATGTCGTAACCAACAGTTTCCTTCCATACGCGTGCAACGATCTTTTCGGCAACTGCCAAAATATCTTCTTGATCAATGAAAGACATTTCGATGTCTAACTGAGTGAACTCGGGTTGACGATCTGCGCGAAAATCCTCATCGCGGAAGCAGCGTGCAATTTGATAATACTTTTCCATGCCTGCAACCATTAAGAGTTGTTTGAACAACTGTGGTGATTGAGGCAAGGCATACCAACTACCAGGTTGTAGGCGGACAGGAACTAGAAAATCACGAGCACCTTCCGGCGTCGACCTAGTTAAATATGGTGTTTCGATCTCAAGGAATGTTTCTTCTTCCATAACACGGCGAATCGTTGATGTTACTTTTGAACGCAACCGTAGGTTGTGGGCTGGCTTTTCACGACGGAGATCCAAGTAGCGGTACCGCAACCGAACCTCTTCGTTTATATCTGTGTCATCCCCACTATCAACAGGAAATGGCAATGGGGCAGATTCAGAAAGGACGACAACGGTGTCACCCATAACCTCAATTTCACCCGTAGCGATATTTGTATTGTGGTTTCCATCAGGTCGAGCAACTACCTCGCCGGTGATAAGCAAGCACCACTCTGCTCGCAAAGCTCCTGCGACCTTTTCATCTCGAATAACAACTTGAACTGAACCGGAGGCATCACGTAGATCAATAAAGGCAACTCCGCCATGATCGCGGCGGCGAGATACCCATCCCGCAAGCGTGACTGTTTGACCCGCGTTGGATTTGCGAAGTGATCCTGCTTCATGTGTGCGCAACATTTATTAGTCCAATTTTTCCGTTTTAGAGTGCCTCGAGCAATGAGTCAATCTTAACTGACAATGTCTGCCCAGATTTCATCTCTTTTAATTCAACAGTTCCGCTGGAAATCTCTGATTCACCGAGAACAATGACGTATGTTGCACCACTTTTGTCCGCGGCTTTCATCGCACCCTTTAGCGCCCGATCGCCAAAAGCGATTTCAATGATTTTCCCGCTGGTGCGCAGCTGTGCAGCGATGGTTAGAGCTTTAACCTTTGCTACTTCCCCTAATGGGATTATGAACAGATCTGAAACAAAAGCATTGCTGGCAATAACTCCCTCAGCCTCAGCCGCCAATAAAGCGCGATCGACTCCTAATCCAAAACCGATACCGGACAGTGATTGCCCTCCGAGCTGTTCCATTAACCCGTCATAACGTCCACCACCACCGATACCAGATTGAGCCCCTAGTAATTCGTGAACAAACTCAAAGGTGGTACCCGTGTAATAGTCCAAACCGCGCACCATTCGAGGATTGACTACATATTTAATTTCGAGAGCATCTAAATACTTTTGAACTTGCTCAAATTGAAGGCGCGAAACCTCACTCAAATAATTAATCAACAAAGGTGCATCGGCCATTGCCTTTTGCATTTCTTCACGTTTGTCATCAAAAAGTCGCAGGGGGTTGATTGCCGCCCGTGCTGCGGTTGCTTCATCCAAAGTTAATGTTTGAATGAACTTAACCAGGTCTACGCGGTGGGCTGCGCGCGAATCTAAGTCACCCAATGAGGTAATTTCTAAACGATATTTACTCAAACCGATCGATCTAAAACCCGCATCTGCTATCGCAATAACTTCGGCATCAATCGCAGGATCATCTAATCCAATAGCTTCAATCCCAACCTGATAGAACTGTCGATAGCGCCCAGCTTGAGGACGTTCTGCGCGGAAGAACTGACCTGAATACCAAACCTTTACTGGCAGTTGGCCCCGATCTAAACCGTGTTCAATGACCGCGCGCATCACACCGGCAGTTCCTTCTGGACGCAAGGTAATTGAGCGGCCACCTCGGTCTTCAAATGTGTACATCTCTTTTGAGACAACATCAGTGGACTCGCCAACACCACGAGTAAATAGTTCAGTGTCTTCAAAAATTGGTAACTCAATTAATTTGTACCCTGCACTCTTTGCAGGCGCAACCAATCTCTCTCTAACATATTCAAAGGCAGCCGATCTGTCAGGCACGTACTCACTGACACCCTTAGGTGCAGAAATCTTTTGTCCTGCCATTAGTAGCGACCTACCAAACTCTTTAGATACGGATTATTCTTCTTTTCATGTGCCATGGTCGTTTCTGGACCATGGCCAGGTAAAACGCGTAAATGGTCAGAAAGTGGCAAAACTTTCTTGCGCAAGGTTTCCTCCATATCTTTGGCAGAACCGGTCGGCAAGTCGGTACGCCCAATTGAACCAGCAAATAGGACATCCCCGCTGATCAATACCTCGTTAGAAACTTCAAACATCAGAGAACCGCGAGTGTGGCCGGGTGCATGTATAGCCTTGAAGTTAAGACCTACAAGATCGATCATTTCTCCATTTCGAAGCTCGCGAACTTCCTTCGCTTCAGAAAAGTTCATTCCAGACAAAGTCGCTACAAAGTCTGCGCCATGAAGATTTTCTGGGTGCGACAAAAAAGAACGATCTTCGCTATGAATATAGGTTGGAATTGCATAACCATCTGCAATCGCTTGAATAGAAAATGTGTGGTCAAGGTGGCCATGAGTTGCAATGACAGCTACAGGCTTAAGATTGTGTTTTTCCAATAGTTCAGTTAATTGATGTGATACATCTGGCATTCCCGGGTCAACAACTATGCATTCTGCGCCTGGCTCGGTTGCTATTACCCAGCAGTTGGTCGCCAACATCGGGGCGGCGAAGCAGTCAATTAGCATTGCCGCTGCCTCCCTATTCCACGCTCAAATTAGGGTGCGATTGACGCTCACACCATGGGACAGGGTACCTTTTGCTCACGAATACACACTCGACCCACGCTTAGAAGCTTGAAAACTTCTAAGCAACGCAACCACCACATAGCGAACTTCCATCTAGAAGAAACGCGCTGAAAGGATCACTCACATGACAGATATGAATTTCCCACAGCAGGCAAGCGCAGCAAGTGCCTTGATAGGAGATCCTTCAGCTTTTGGTCGAGTCGCAGACGATGGAACCGTTTATGTACGTACCTCAGAGGGCGAAAAAGCCGTTGGTTCGTATCCAGGGAAAACCGCCGACGAAGCATTGTCATACTTTGTGCGAAAGTTTGAAGTACTAGCCTCTGAAATTGCTTTGTTAGCCGCACGTATTAAGAGCGGTGCAATGGTTCCATCTGATGCCTATACAGCTGTTAAAAAATTGCGCGATCAGGTAAAGGAATTCAATGGGGTTGGCGATCTCGATGCACTAGCTGCTTCTGTTGAACAGATTGAGCCACTTATTGAAGGTCACCGAGAAGCATACGAAGCCAAGAAGGTCGCTGAAACAGCAGCTAAAGCTGCACGTCTTGAACAAATAGTTATTGAGAAGGAAAAAATTGTCGCGGAGGCTGAAAGTTTAGCGCTCTCTGAAAGTTGGAAGAGCACCGGTGATCGCTTGAAGACACTCCTTGATGAATGGAAAGCAGCACCACGACTTGATAAAAAAGCAGATGCAGATTTATGGAAGCGTTTTTCATCATCCCGCAATAAGTTTGATAAGCGTCGCCGAACACATTTTGCTGCACTTGAGGCAACTCAGAGCGTTGTTGCAGATGCTAAAAAGAACATTGTTGAAGAGGCTGAAAAACTCGCCACTTCTACCGAGTGGGTTCCTACGGCTAAGCGCTTTAAGGTGCTCATGGATATGTGGAAAGCTGCTGGGCGGGGTAAAAAGAATGATGACGCAAAATTATGGTCACGATTTAAAGCCGCACAGGATCAATTCTTCACTGCAAAAAATGCAGATTTAGAAAAGCGCGATGTAACCATGGCTACCAATTTGGCTAAACGTGAAGAGTTGCTGATCCTTATTGAGGCCGTGCTCCCACTTACCGACGTAAAAGAAGCTCGAAAGACTCTCAATGAGCATCTTCGCGCCTGGGAAAAAATTGGTATGACACATCGAGATAAGCGCGCAGCAATGGATTCGCGGGTTTCGGCAGTCGAGGCCGTTGTGAAGGCAGCAGAAGCTGACATATGGCGCAAGACTGATCCTGCAGCCAAAAAGCGCGCCCAAGAAGTTGTGGCCCAACTTACGGAATCAATTGCTAATTACGAAAAAGCGGCTGCAAAGTTTGCCGCAAGCGGTAATACCAAGAAGTCCGAAGAAGCTGCAGAATCTGCAACCGCCCGTAAGGTGTGGTTGGCAGAGGCCGAAAAAGGTTTGGCCGAATTTAGCTAGTTGTTGGTTGTTCGATAAACATCGTAAACGCCTTCAATACCGCGCACTGCTGCTAGTACCGCATCTAAATGCGTTGCATCTGCCATTTCAAAGGTAAATCGTGAAAATGCGGTTCGATCCTTAGATGTACTAACTGCAGCGCTCAAGATATTCACATGTTGATCCGACAATGTGCGCGTTACATCGGCCAATAATGAAGCTCGATCCAATGCTTCAACTTGGATGTTAACCAAAAATACCGAAGATGCACCCAATCGCCATTTAACGTTAACAACTCTGTCCAATTGATGTACCTGCAAGTCAGCGGCATTCGTACAATCTGTTCTGTGAATAGATACGCCACTGCCCTTTGTAATAAAGCCCATTATTAAATCACCCGGAACTGGAGTACAACAACGAGCCAGTTTTACCAGCACATCATCAGCGCCTTCGACGTCGATGGCATTACTGGAACGCCTTGTAGTTGGTGCACGATTGGGAAAGGTTTCCATCGTAGGTTCGGGGTGTGAATCTTCAGCGCCTATGGCTGCTACCAACTTATCGATAATAGATGCAGCTGAAACGTATCCATCCCCCACCGCTGAATACAATCCATCGATATCTGGGTAACGAAGTTCATGGGCCAATTCCAATAAAGAATGTCCCGCAAATATTTTTTGCAAAGGCAATCCAGCTTTGCGCATTTGACGCGCGATAGATTCCCGGCCGGCATCGATCGCTTCTTCGCGACGTTCCTTGCTAAACCAAGCTTTAATCTTTGAACGAGCGCGCGGGCTCTTTACAAAGTTGAGCCAATCACGGCTCGGTCCTGCTGTTTCGCTCTTGTTAGTGACAATTTCAACTACATCGCCATTATTGAGTCGGGAATCAAGTGGAACTAAACGGCCGTTAACTTTTGCACCAGCACATCGCAAGCCCACATCTGTGTGGACAGAAAAGGCAAAGTCCACTGGTGTTGACCCACCCGGCAGTGCGACAACACTTCCTTTTGGAGTGAATACAAATACTTCAGGTGACCCTAAATCAAAACGCAAAGCTTCGAGAAATTCTGAAGGATCTTCGGTTTCCTTTTGCCACTCATGTAACTGGCGAAGCCACAACATTTCAGGCGAACTGTTCGTGTTCTCGGGACCCTGCTTATATTTCCAATGTGCAGCAATACCAAACTCAGCCCGTGCATGCATGTCATATGTTCGAATCTGAATCTCTATCGCTTTACCAGTCGGACCAATAACCGTCGTATGTAGTGATTGATACAAATTGAACTTAGGCATCGCTATGTAATCCTTGAAACGCCCCGGTACTGGACTCCATCTAGCATGGATCGATCCCAGAACTGCGTAACAATCTCGCACATCACTGACCAAGACTCGAATTCCGACAAGATCGTAAATTTCGTTGAACTCACGGCCACGGACAACCATCTTTTGGTAGACAGAGAAGAAATGCTTCTTTCTGCCTGTAACTGTTGCTTCAATGTGATCACGAGTGAAATCTTCTTTCACTGCATCGATCACTTGTTCGGTTAATGCATCTCTGGATGGGGAACGCTCTGCGACTAACCGTGCTATTTCTTCAAACTTCTTTGGTTCTAAAACTTCAAAAGAAAGATCTTCCAGCTCCCATTTAATGGCGTTCATTCCCAAACGGTGAGCTAATGGTGCGTAAATATCCAAAGTTTCTCGCGCTTTTCGAAGTGCGCTTTCAGTCGAAACGTACTTCCAGGTACGGGCGTTATGAAGTCGATCCGCTAGTTTTATAACAAGTACACGTATGTCACGAGACATAGCGATTACCATTTTACGAACAGTTTCAGCCTCGGCGGTTGGTCCGTAACTTAGTTTGTCTAATTTAGTAACGCCATCAACCAAGTTTGCAATCTCATCACCGAAATCAACTCGCAATTGCGCCAACGAATATGGTGTGTCTTCAACGGTGTCATGTAGCAACGCCGCAATAACTGTGGCGGGGTTCAACCCAAGATGGGCGAGAATTTCTGCAACTGCGACGGGGTGAGTTATGTACTCTTCACCTGATTTTCGGAGCTGGCCTTTGTGGGCATCTCGCGCAACTTCAAATGCACGAGATACCTCATCAGAATCTACCGAGGCATGATTTTCTTTGAGAGCACTGATTACTGGTGCTATCAAAGTATCCACAAAGAACCTTACTTACGACCCTTACGCTTTGGTTGGTTACGTGGACCCCGACCATTGATTGCATCAGTTGATACAACAGTTGCTGCCACTGATCCACCGCTACGTGCCTGAACACGCTTTGCTAGCGCTTGCATTGCTGGTTCTTTTTCACGGAGCTGAGCAAGAACTGGAGGGGCGATAAATATTGATGAGTACGTTCCAACAGCTAGTCCAATGAACAACGCCAATGAAAGATCCTTTAACGTTCCAGCGCCCAATAGTCCTGCGCCAACGAAAAGAATTGAACCAACAGGTAATAGCGCAATAAGCGATGTGTTAGCTGAGCGAACAAGGGTCTGATTGACAGCGTGATTTACTGCTTGAGAGTAAGTCTTCGTTGATGTTGAGGTAATTGTGCGAGTGTTCTCGCGTACCTTGTCGAATACAACAACTGTGTCATACAGCGAATATCCCAAAATCGTCAAGAACCCAATAATCGTAGCTGGAGTTACATCAAAACCGACAAGTGCATAAATTCCAACGGTAATGAAAACGTCATGAACAACTGCAGCAATAGCAGCAATAGCCATCTTCGGCTCAAAAGCCATTGCCAGATAAAGCATGACGACTATCAAGAAACCAATCAGACCATAAATTGCCTTACGAGTAATTTCCTTACCCCAGGATGGTCCAATTATTTGAGTATCAATAGATTCAACTGAGACAGCGAATTTAGCTGCTAACGCATCCTGAACAGCATTGTTTTGAACAGTATCCAACGCACCAGTTTGCACTCGAACCTTGTCATTGCCAATTTTTTGAACAATCAACTCACCTGGTACTCCGGTAGCTTCTACAGCGTTTCGAGCTTGCTCAATAGTTGCAGTCGCCTTATTTACAGTAAACGACGACCCACCCTTGAACTCAATTCCAAGGTGTAAGCCCTGCAGTGATAATGCAGCGATGGATGCAAGAATGAAGAGTGCCGACACTGAGTACCAACGACGACGTTTGCCAATGAAATCAACAGCTGTTTCGCCGCGATAAAGACGACCGCCAAGACCTGACATCTTCGACATCTTTATGCCTCCTTCGCAACAATGGTGCCCAAGCTCTTGCTTGAGAATCCAGATAATGGGTGACCTGAATTAAAGAATGCGACTCGTGAAAGAACGGTAACGAGAGGCTTTGTAAATACAAACACGACAACAAGGTCAATCAGTGTTGTTAGTCCTAGAGTGAAAGCAAAACCTCGTACTCCGCCAACTGCAAAGAAATACAGAAGTGTTGCGGCGATGAGTGATACAAAGTCAGCCACCAAAATAGTACGTCGTGCTCGCGTCCAACCAGTTTCCACAGCAGTTCGCAAAGATCTACCCTCACGCATCTCATCTCGAATTCGTTCGAAATAGATGATAAATGAGTCGGCAGTTACACCAATAGCAACGATCGCGCCAGCAATTCCAGCCAAAGTCAGCGTAAATCCAATCCACTTTCCGAGCAGTAGGAATAGTAGATAAATAAGTCCACCAGCAACTGACAATGAACCAACGGTGACAAGTCCCAAACCACGGTAGTAGAGCAATGAATAAATCATTACTAGGCCTAATCCAAGTGCTCCTGCTAACAGACCTGCGTTAAGTTGATCCGCACCAAGAGTCGGTGACACTTGCTGAACCTCTCCACGATCAAAGGCCAATGGTAATGCACCGTACTTAAGAACATTAGCTAGATCCTGGGCTTCCAATTGTGTGAAACTTCCGGTGATCTGGGCATTTCCAGATGGAATTGCCTCAGTAATTCGCGGTGATGAAACGACCAAACCATCAAGAACAATTGCAACCTGATTTGTTGGTTCTGGTAATGATGTCACTCGATTTGTCAGCGCGCCAAATGCGGATGTGCCCTCATCATTAAATGTGAGACTTACATACCAAGCACTGCCACCTTGAGTATCAAGACCGGCGGATGCTTTAGAAATTTGACGACCAAGAACTTCAGCTGGTGCCAAAATGTACTTTGTCGCGCCTGCGCGATCGCACACCACGATGACATCAGTTGGAAGATCAGTTCCTGTACCCTGACGATTTTCAGCCTTTGTGCAATCTAAGGCTGCAAATTTTATATTGACATCTGCACTAACCCCTACTGCCGGAGTTGCCGCTGCATCTGCAGTTGTCGGAATTCCTGAGGCTGAGGCAAGCACTTGTCGGAAACGAAGTTCAGCTGTTTGTCCAACTAATTCAACAACTCGACGCCCGGTATCCCCCGGTACTGAAATAACTATCTGGCGATTCGTTCCACTTCCCTGAGCCGCAACTTCAGATTCAGCAACACCCAAAGAGTTAACTCGCTGGCGAATAATCGAGACTGCTTGATCGATTGATTCACTGGTGATTTTTCCTTCTTCACCAGGAGCAATACGAGGCTGCAAAGTCACCGATGTGCCACCACGAAGGTCTAGGCCTAAGCGAATTGAGGTTGCCCCTTGAATAAAAACCAGACTAGTCATGGCAATGAGCACCAAGGTCAAGATCGCTAAAGAACGGCCAGGGCGGCCGCCGGACTTTATTGGTTTATTAGTTGTAGACATAAAGCGAGAGTCTAGGCGTCAGGTGCTGGTAAGTCGAAAAGCGTTGAGATTTCCGCAGGTGGTGTTCGTCCTATATGGCGCCAGCCCTGTGCGGTGGCAACCCGTCCGCGTGGAGTGCGTGCCATAAAGCCGTTTCGGACTAAAAATGGCTCGGCAACCGATTCCACGGTTTCCACCTCTTCGCCGACCGCAATGGCCAACGTTGAAAGCCCAACAGGCCCCCCATTGAATCTTTCAATGAGAGCAACAAGTACCCCACGATCAAGGCGGTCTAGACCTAGTTCATCAACTTCGTACATTTCTAAAGCAGAACGTGCCTCGCCTAATGAAATGCGTGCACTGCCTTGGACTTGTGCGTAATCACGGACGCGACGCAATAATCGATTTGCAATACGCGGGGTGCCGCGGGACCGTCCGGCAACTTCAACAATTGCATCTGTGTCAATAGCAATTTTAAGCAATTCAGAACTTCGCGTGATTACGTGCGCAATATCTTTCTCATTATAGAAATCAAGGTGGGCTGTAAATCCGAAGCGATCGCGCAGGGGGCTTGGTAAAAGTCCTGCCCGTGTTGTTGCGCCAACTAATGTGAAGTGCGGAAGTTGCAGTGGAATTGCCGTAGCTCCTGGACCTTTGCCTACAACGACATCAACTCGAAAATCCTCCATCGCTAAATACAAAAGTTCTTCAGCTGGTCTTGGAAGACGATGAATTTCATCAAGAAATAAAATTTCACCTTCAACTAATGAAGAAAGAATCGCCGCGAGATCGCCGGCGTGGGTTATTGCAGGGCCACTTGTTATGCGAATCGGTGCTTGCATCTCACTCGCCAAAATCAGAGCCAACGTTGTTTTACCCAATCCGGGTGGACCCGACAACAAAATATGGTCAGCGGGAGAATTTCGATGTCGAGCTGCGGTTAACAAAACATCAATTTGTTCACGCACACGTTCTTGCCCAACAAAGTCCTGCAAAGTTTTTGGACGCAGTGCATGTTCCACCGCAGATTCTTCGCCCTTTACTTGCGGCGTCACTAAACGATCATCAGCCACGGGCACTCTTTCCGCTTGCAAGGGTTAGCTTTAGCAATTCGCTCAAATCTAAATGGGATGCGTCAACCCCATCGGCTTGCAATGTTGATACAACCTGTGAAATGGCGCCATCTGATTCCTTTGGCGAAAATCCAAGTGAAACAAGCGCACTCGCTAATTGTTCACGCCAAGCAGGTTGATGTCCCTGATACGAATGTATAGATGAAAGATCACTCAATTTGCCCTTAAGTTCAAGAATTAAACGCTGTGCACCCTTTCGACCGATACCAGGTACTTTTTCAATCGCCCCAATATCTTCTTGCGCGATCGCGCGACCCAGATCTTCTGGCGTTAGAGCCCCTAGAATCGACAATGCAACCTTTGGACCAATGCCAGAAACCGTTTGCACCAATTCAAAAAGTGAACGTGATTCATCATTTATGAAACCAAAGAGAGTTAATGAATCCTCGCGAACCACCAAGGATGTAAACAATTGAACCTGCGAACCTAAAGTCACCTGTGCAGCGGTCTGTGGGTTAACCAGTACGGAAACTCCGAAACCACCAACTTCTACAATCAGTCGATCAGAACCGATTGACCGCACAGCCCCGGTAAGTAATGAAATCATCGGGCACGCAGCTTTTTCAAACGTGATTGCTCGGCAGCTAGGGCTTGAGCAATTTTTGTGTTTCCGCCACCACGCCAAATATGACAAATCGCCAATGCAAGTGCATCCGTTGCATCAACTGGCTTTGGGATCGTGTCGAGATTTAGAATTTTCTGAACCATCAAAGCGACCTGTGCTTTGTTAGCACGTCCACTGCCAGTCACGGAAGCCTTAACTTCAGATGGCGTATGCATCATTACTGGAATGCCTGCTTTAGCGGCAAGTAATAATGCAATTCCGGCAGCTTGCCCTGTCCCCATAACTGTTCTGACATTATGTTGAGAAAATACTCGTTCTACCGCAATCACATCGGGCTTCCAAAGATTTATCCATTCGGACAGTTGCTGATCTAAATCTAACAACCGTTGCTCAAGAGCGGCTTCGGATGGAGTCAAAATTACTCCCACACCGACCAATGAAATAGGAGAACCGATCGCACCTTCGACTATGCCAACGCCGCAGCGAGTAAGACCTGGGTCAACGCCCAAAACTCTCATAGCATCGCCTCACGCTTTCCTCGTTAGTTCAGTGTTCAAGCCTAGAGATAACGAGCAATTACTTAATCTAGGCTCGCCATAACCTCGTCAGAAACATCGAAGTTGCTAAATACATTCTGGACATCGTCGAGTTCTTCTATGGCATCGATAAGTTCAAAAACCTTTTTAGCGCCATCGGCATCTAGCGGGATAGTCATTGATGGTAAAAATGATGAGTCGGCTGATTCATAATCAATGCCTGCGCTTTGAAGTGCAGTACGCACCGGAACTAGATCTACAGGTTCGCTTACAATTTCAAAGGCTTCACCTAAATCATT
>CAIJHZ010000134.1 GCA_903820565.1 uncultured Actinomycetes bacterium | reverse complement strand
CTAAATAAACTTCGAGGATGAAAGGAGCAGCTAATGAGTAATGATCGCTTTGCATCAGCACATGAAATGGTGCGTGAATACGCCGAACTTGAAGCAAAGATGGCTGATCCTTCTATTCATGAGGATCAGGCAAATGCTCGCAAACTTGGCCGTCGTTATGCCCAACTAGGTCCTGTCGTTGCAGGTTTTAAAGCATGGAAATCTTCCGAGGACGACATGCTGGCTGCGGCTGAATTAGCAGCTGTCGATCCAGATTTTGCTGCTGAAATTCCAGCACTCGAAGCGACGCGTGATGCAGCGGCTACAAAATTAGAAGAGCTGTTATTGCCGCGTGATCCCAATGATGATCGCGATGTTATTTTGGAAGTTAAAGCAGGTGCAGGCGGTGATGAATCAGCAATATTTGCTGGTGATTTATTGCGCATGTACATGCGTTATGCGGAAAAGCACAATTGGAAAGTCGAAATTATTGATGCCACCGAAAGTGAAATGGGTGGATATAAAGATATTTCTGTGGCAGTTAAATCAAAAGGCGTGGCCGCTCCTGGTGAATCACCATATGCACGTTTGAAGTTTGAGGGCGGCGTACACCGCGTACAGCGAGTGCCAGAGACTGAAAGTCAGGGACGTATTCACACATCTGCAGCTGGCGTGCTTATTTTGCCTGAAGCAGAAGAGGTAGATGTTGACCTGAATATGAATGATGTACGCGTAGATGTGTACCGCTCTTCTGGCCCCGGTGGTCAGTCAGTTAACACCACCGACTCTGCTGTTCGTTTAACCCACGTTCCAACAGGCATTGTTGTTTCTTGCCAAAATGAAAAGAGCCAACTGCAAAATAAGGAATCTGCACTACGTATTTTGCGTGCTCGCCTTTTGGCTGATGCTCAAGAAAAAGCTGAAGCGATCGCATCGGCAGAACGCAAGAGCCAGGTGCGCACAGTTGATCGTTCTGAGCGAATCAGAACATATAACTATCCTGAAAACCGTATTAGCGATCACCGTGTTAATTACAAATCAAACAATTTAGATGCAGTCTTAAATGGCGACCTAGATGACATGATTCAAACACTCTTGGATGCTGACAAGGCTGCTCGTCTGGCGAACGCTAACTAACATGCAAGGCAAGTAAGTGAAAGTTAAAGAGCTATTGCGTGATTCAAAGTCGCAGTTGGCCGAATCTGGGATTTCTGAAGTAGATGCAGAGTATTTATTGGCACATGTTCTTGGCCTATCCAGAATGGATCTACACAACTCGGTTTTGGTCGAATCAACACTGCTTGGCATAGATGATAAAGATGTCCTTGAAGAACAGTTTTATGATTTGTTAGATCGTCGTCTTAATTTTGAACCATTGCAATATTTAACTGGAGTAGCAGGATTTAGGTATCTAAATATTGAAGTTGGACCAGGAGTCCTTGTCCCGCGCCCTGAATCAGAGTTATTGGTTGAAGCTGTTTTGCAACACATCGAAAACTTGCCAGCACCTGTCAGTGTTATCGATTTAGGTGCAGGATCTGGTGCGCTCTCATTGGCAATTGCGACAGAGGCACCAACAACGCGGGTTATTGCAGTTGAAAAGAGTCCTGAAGCCTTGTTCTGGCTGAAGAAAAACGTTTCGGTTATTGCAGAAAACGTGCGGGTCGTAGAAGGCGATGTTGCAGATGTTCTTCATGGGATTAAGTGCGATGTTGTTATCGCTAATCCTCCGTATGTTCCAGATTCTCAAGAATTGCCACGAGATGTTGCCGGCTTTGAGCCCCACATTGCATTATTTGGCGGGCCAACTGGAATGGAGATTCCTCAAATTTTTATCACAGCCGCTAGCCGGTTGCTCAAGCCAGGGGGAGTCTTGGTTATTGAACATACAGAAGAGCAAGGTGCTGCAATTGCAGCGGTGCTAGCTGTAGATTTTCTAGAAATTGCCCTGCATGATGATCTAGTTGGTCGTCCACGTTGGACTAGCGCTGTGAGGAGGTAGCCATGGGGAAAAATTTTGATCTCAAAAAGGGTGAACTGATTCGCCATGTCAACAAAGCTGCCACAGCGATCGCCGATGGTTTCATTATTGTAATTCCACTGGAACACAGTTATGCCTTTGTGTGTGATGCCTTTAGAGCAGACACAGTTAGAGCGATGCATGTGTTGCGTGGAGATCCGTTGTTTACTGCGGCACAAGTAATGGTTGGAAGCATAAAAACAACTGAAGGAATTATTCGCGAGATAACACCTGAAATAAAAGGTTTAATGAAAGAGTTTTGGCCCGGAATGGTCTCTCTAAACTTGCGACCACAACGTGGCCTTAACTGGGATCTTGGCGATGACAATGAACTAGACCGTGTCAGTGTGCGCATTCCCCGAGCAAAGTTTGCTAAAGCACTTGCAGCACAAACCGGACCTTTGGCGATTGCGAGCGCTGCTCGCTTTGGCATGGCTCCACCTAAATCCTTAAAGGACATTTCTGTTTCAGATTCTGATGTGGCCCTCACTTTTGACAATGGAACCCTGCGAAAAGGGCCACTCTCAACGGTTATCGAGGCTGATGAAACAGGGGTACGGGTACTTCGAATCGGTGCGGTCTCGCTAGACGATATTCAGACAATCGTTCCTGGCGCTACAGGCGAGTAGTCCTATCTCCGTATAAGGTTTGGACATGTCCGAAACTTTCTATGGCCCAGATTTCAACCTATTAACCCAGCAGGATCCTGATGTCGCTGCAGTTCTTTTATCTGAATTGAAGCGTCAACAGACCAACCTGCAGTTGATTGCATCTGAAAACTTCACCTCACGCGCGGTCTTGGCAGCTCTTGGTTCAACGCTTTCTAATAAGTACGCCGAAGGTTATCCAGGCAAGCGATATTACGGCGGGTGCGAAGAGGTAGATAAGGCTGAATACCTTGCAATTGATCGTGCAAAGTCTTTGTTCGGGGCAGAGCATGCCAACGTCCAGCCACATTCAGGAGCATCTGCAAATGTGGCGGTGTATCAAGCATTTACTAAGCCAGGAGACACGGTTCTTGCAATGTCACTGGCCCATGGCGGTCACTTAACTCATGGCTCCCCAGTTAACTTTTCAGGTAAGTGGTTCAACATCGAGTCATATGGTGT
>CAIJHZ010000133.1 GCA_903820565.1 uncultured Actinomycetes bacterium | reverse complement strand
TTAATAAGCGCTGTAAAGGCTGCCCAGTAAGGAAATCCTGCCCTGTTCAAAGTGATGGACGGGCGGTGATCGAATGAGCGCGAAGTACACACCTGAAGAAATAATCGCCAAGCTTCAGGCACATCCCAAGTTTGGTTCACAGATCAAGCCGATTACCAAGCATCAATCAGCGATCATTAGTAGCGGTTTAGAGCCTGCCGTTGTTATCGCAGGTGCTGGTTCTGGCAAGACAGAGACAATGAGTAATCGTGTGTTGTATTTGGTTGCCAATGGCTTTGCCACACCGGATCAAATCTTGGGTCTTACCTTCACCCGTAAAGCAGCAGGTGAACTCTCTGTTCGTATTCGCAAGCGCTTGCGCCAATTATCTCAATTACCAGAATTCAAACACATCACATCTACTAGCACTGCAGTTACTACCTATCACTCATATGCAGGCAAGTTGCTCAGCGAACATGCAATCCGTTATGGAATTGATGCAGATGCTGATCCACTGGGAGAAGCGGCAATCTGGCAGATTGCATCAGATGTTGTGCGCAACTGGTCTGATGATTCCTATCGCAATGACAGTGCGGTCAGTACCGTGATTAAGGATTTGCTGGGCCTTTCCAAGTTGATGCTTGAGCACCAAGTAAAGGCTGCAGATATCGAAGCGATCGGCAACGAAATGCTTGAGAAGTTGCAGTTACTTGGCGGCAGTACCAATGAAGATACTCGAGCAGTTGCTCGTGCTATGCAGCAACGGAATTCTTTGTTGCCTATGGTTGAAACCTTTATGGAACGCCGCAAAGCTGCCGGCGAGTTATCCTTTGATGATCAGATGTCGTTGGCTGCAGATATTGCCCAAAACTTTGAAGATGTGGGTGCATTAGAGCGCGGCAAGTACACAGTGGTATTACTGGATGAGTATCAAGATACTTCTCAATCTCAGGTGCGCATGCTCTCTTCACTCTATGGGGCGGGCCATCCAGTTATGGCGGTGGGAGACCCATCACAGGCTATTTACACCTGGCGCGGGGCCTCAGCCGGCACTATGGCCTCATTCCATAAGTACTTCCCAAAGGCGCAAGGTCAAACAGGAATAGAGCAGTTCTCCCTTCCAACAACTTTCCGTAACGACACAATCATCTTGAATGCTGCAAATGCAATTAGCGCGCAAATCAAAGCTGATGGCGGACAACAGGTTGTTGAACTTGAGGCGCGGACTGGAGCAGGTGCGGGAGAACTTGCCTACGGTATTTATGAAACAGTTGAAACCGAATCTCAAGCAATTGGTGAATACTTTAAACAGCTGTGGTATCCAGATGACAATAAATCTTTTGCCGTCTTGGTGCGAAAGCGCAGCCAAATAGCAAGCATTGAAAATGCACTACGTGAGCAAGGTTTGCCGGTCGAAGTAATTGGCATTGGTGGCTTGATCCATATTCCAGAGGTTGCAGATGTTGTGACCTTAATGAAGATCATTACCGATCCAGATGCAGGATCATCATTGATGCGCCACTTAACAGGACCACGAATTAATCTGGGACCTAGAGATATTGCAGCCCTTGGCACTTTTAGTCGAGAGCGCGCAAAGGCAATGCACGCAGATTCCAAGAGCTTTATTAAAAAGATTGCGGCCGGAAATCCTGATCAGCTTGAAGCAGATGATCAATTCTCTGGCTCCATCATCGATGCGCTAGATGAAATCACAACGGCTAAGAAGAGTGGTTTTAGCGATCTGGGATATCAACGTCTGGTTACCTTTGCACAAGATCT
>CAIJHZ010000132.1 GCA_903820565.1 uncultured Actinomycetes bacterium | reverse complement strand
TACGAGATAGCTTCAGGTGACTGGAGTTCAGACGTGTGTCTTCCGATCTCTATCGCGTCGTGAACCTCGGAATCAAACAAACTGTCAATCAGATCATTGATGGAGCACTAGATAGCAATGCGGATGCGATCGGCATGAGTGGGTTGTTAGTGAAATCAACTGTGATTATGAAGGAAAACTTGCAAGAGTTGACGGCCCGTGGCTTAGATCAAAAATGGCCAATTGTTTTAGGTGGAGCTGCGTTAACACGTGCCTACGTTGAGCAAGATCTTGCTTCCATGTTTCCTGGTGAAGTTCGATACGCGCGTGATGCGTTTGAAGGTTTACGACTGATGGATGCAATCATGGCCGTCAAACGCGGTGATGAGGGAGCTGCCTTACCCGCACTACGCGAGCGTCGTGTCGCAAATACACGAGTTAAAACAGAAGATGCTCCTATCGATACACGTCGGAGCGATGTTGCATTGGATAATTCGATTCCAAATCCACCATTTTTCGGTTCACGAGTCATCAAGGGCATTCAATTATCTGATTACGCTGGAATGCTTGATGAGCGCGCACTCTTTGTTGGCCAATGGGGCTTAAAAGGCAATCGTGGCGAGTATGAAACCATGGTTGAAGAAGAAGGACGCCCTCGTCTTCGCGCTCTGATAAACGAGGTCCAATCAAAGGGTTGGCTCAACGCGGCCGTTGTTTATGGATATTTCCCTTGCTACAGCGAAGGCAACGATCTAGTTATTGTGCATCACGAAGGTGAGCACAAAGGTAAAGAAAGAACTCGCTTTACATTCCCACGCCAAACTCGTGATCGACGATTGTGTATCAGTGACTTTTTCGCATCCAAGGAGTCAGGTAAAACTGATGTTGTTGCTTTCCATGTCGTAACAATGGGCTCCACCGTTTCAGAAGCGGCTGCACAATTATTTGCTGACAACAACTACCGCGAGTATTTAGAACTTCATGGTCTTTCTGTTCAGTTGACTGAAGCTTTGGCTGAACATTGGCATGCTCGCATGAGAGAAGAGCTTCAGGTTAAGTCTGAGGATTCAACCGACCTACAAGGAATTTTGGACCAGGGTTACCGTGGATCACGATATTCATTCGGATATCCAGCATGTCCGGACCTAGAACAGCAAGTTCAGCTGTGCGAGTTATTAGATCCTTCGAGAATTGGGGTTGAGTTGTCAGAAGAATTCCAGTTACATCCGGAACAATCGACTTCTGCAATCATCGTTCACCATCCTGAAGCAAAATATTTCAATGCAAATTAACTTGTGTGATGAGTAATTTTTTCGAGGCAGTCTTCTTTGACATGGATGGACTCATGGTGGATTCAGAGCCAGAGTGGCTGCAATCTGAAAAAGATGTAACAGCGCCTTTTGGTTATACCTGGCTAGAAGTAGATCAAATCGCATGTCTTGGAGGACCGCTGACAAAGGTCGGGCAGTACATGTTTGAAAAATGTGGGCATCAAGAGTCACCGCAATATTTCACGCAAACATTGATCGATACACAGGTCGCCCGGATGCGCGGTAATACTCCTACTATGCCAGGAGCACTCGAATTAGTTCGTGAACTTCAGTCCCAAGGAGTTAAGACTGCCTTAGTGTCAGCTAGTCCAAGGAACATTGTCGATGCGGTGCTTGATAATTTGGGACATGACTTATTTCCTTTTTCAATAAGTTCAGATGATGTGACAGAAACTAAGCCCAATCCGGAAGCGTACGTGAAAGCCGCGGCGATGAGTGGCTCGGAAATCACCAATTGCCTGGTCTTTGAGGATTCTTTGACCGGAATGAATGCTGCTATAGCAAGTGGTGCATATCTAATCGGCGTTCCGCATCTTGTTTCGATTGAGGAATCTGAACGTGTTCGCGTAATTAGATCTCTGCAACAAATGTCTTACACGAAAATGAAAGAATTGAAATTGGATTTTTCGATCTCTATTTAACTGTTATGGGCTGGGCAGATACTTTTGAAGTAGCACCAATCACATAAACGTGAAGGTTTAGCTGGCCAGTACTGCTTTTCGATTGAAATGAAAATATCCTTAGCAACTCGTCGTAAAACCTTCTCAGTTGATTCTAGTTCGGCCATTGTCGGATTACTCTTGACTAGTTTTCCGTCACCTAAGTAAATCAACTGCAAGAGACGGGGGAGGACTCCATTGTTCTTCCAGTACAAGAGGGCATACACCCTCAACTGGAAAAGAGCCTTCTCTTCCCAACCAGGCTTTGGTGCCTTACCAGTTTTGTAATCGACGATTCTGACTTCACCTGTAGGTGCAACATCTAAGCGATCTACATATCCATGCAAGTAGATGTTTGAATCAAAATCGTTTTCCAAATGCATTTCTCGATGTGTGGCTTCAAAGGTTGTTGGATTTTCCAAGGAGAAGTAGGTCTTGAGCAAAGCTGAGGCACGATCCAACCATTCCTTTTCATTGGTGACCATATCTATCAACGCTGGTTTGTCTGCCAGTTGAGTAGCCCATCGCGACGGTAAAAGTTCTACGGCGGATTCGATCGTTCGTCCATCTGCCGGAATTTCGAATATGTCCTGAAGCACGGTGTGTACCAAGGTCCCGCGTTCGGCATCTAAAGACGGCGGTTCGGGCAACTTATCAATTTTGCGATACTTATATTGCTGCGGACAGTTCTCGTACTCACTGACCGCACTAGGCGATAGACGCAATGACGATTCGTTACTCACCTGGCTGAAGATACTCGTACTTCGACTATAAATTTCGCCTAGAATAAGGCCGTGTCTAATCTTGGGTATTTCGGAGCCGGCGATCGTATTCAATTGACCGATCCAAAAGGCAAGCAGTATAGCTTTACGATTACACCTGGCAAAGAGTGGCACACGCATAAGGGTTGGATAACTCATGATGACCTTATCGGAATGCCTGAAGGCTCAGTTGTCAGCACAACCGCAGGGTTGAGATTTACAGCCTTCAAGCCATTGCTAGCTGATTACGTACTGACCATGCCACGCGGTGCAACAATTGTGTATCCAAAAGATGCCGCGATGATTGTCGGTGTGGCAGATATTTATCCTGGAGCGCGTGTGCTTGAAGCTGGAGTCGGAAGTGGTGCTTTAACGATGTCGCTACTGCGCGCTGCTGGCCCAACAGGAAAAGTGCACTCCGTTGAGAGGCGAATAGATTTTGCAGAGAATGCACGATCCAATGTCGATGCCTACTTCGAAGGTGCACCCTCCAACTGGAGTTTGGTCGTTGGCGATTTGCAGGATCAAGATTTCGATTCCGAATTTGATCGGGTCATTTTGGACATGTTAGCGCCGTGGGAATGTGTTGATATCGCAGCACGATCACTACGTCCGGGTGGGGTTTTCTTAGCGTATGTCGCCACAACTACTCAGTTGTCTGCAACTGCTGAAGCACTTAAAGAAGATGGACGATTCACCGAACCAGAGAGTTCAGAAACTTTAGTACGCGGTTGGCATCACGAAGGTTTGGCGGTACGTCCACAGCAACGCATGATTGGCCATACTGGATTCTTAATTCAAAGTCGCCGCATGGCACCCGGAGTCGAAGTTCTCGCACGCCGTCGCCGACCAGCGAAGGGTGCTTACGGTGTCTCGGAAGATTGAGCGTTTAATCAACCTAACAATCGCACTATTGGCTACAAAGAGATACCTCACGAAGTCTGAAATATTCAGAACAGTTGAAGGGTACGAAGGAAGTGCGGAAACAAAAGAGCGAATGTTTGAGCGAGATAAAGATGATTTACGTTCTTTAGGTATCACAATCGACGTTGGTACTTTTGATCCACTATTCAACGATGAAGCTGGTTACCGCATAAAGTCGGAAAACTACCAACTGGATCTAGGGG
>CAIJHZ010000131.1 GCA_903820565.1 uncultured Actinomycetes bacterium | reverse complement strand
CCAACACCAACACCAACACCAACACCAACACCAACACCAACACCAACACCAACACCAACACCAACACCAACACCAACACCAACACCAACACCAGTGCCTGTTGTTGATAAGGAAAAGCCTGTAATTGTTAGCGGCTATACGACCCCACAGATGCTCGAGGTTTGCCAGACTGTCACACAGATGTCTGTTAAAGCAACCGATAATGTTGGAATCACAGCGGTGAATATGCGTATTTACAATGAAAATAACGCAAATGTTTATTCAACTTTCATGTACAAGACAGCGGGAACCTTACAAAACGGTACATGGGCAAATGACTGGGCGATCCCATGTTCAGCCCTGATTGGTAAGTACCGAGTATCTGTACAAGCACTAGATGCCGCGGGAAATGCGACTGTGTGGGGCGATATTCCAAACTTCTGGGTCTACCCTTCAACCGTTCAAGATAAAGCAGCGCCAGTATTTGTTTCTGGCTCTGTTTCACCTGGACCGATTATTGTTGGACAAACAATTCCTGAGATGTCTGCCCGAATTACCGATGACATGGGAGTTGCGTCTGTGACATTTACTTTGGTTGATCCAAAGGGATGGACCATCGGAACAATGATGGGCATGCGTTCTTCTGGAACAAAGTTAGATGGCGTTTACAAGAATGATTGGGCAACAAGAACAACATTTGCGGCTGGACGATACTCAATTTATGTTCAAGGTTATGATGAATGGCAGAAAACAACTGGACTGAAGTTAGTTGGATCAATTGATTTGAATCCGATCCCAGTCGTAACGCCAACACCAACACCAACACCAACGCCTGCACCAACTAATGCAGCGATGGTTGTAACTCCTTATTACGCACTTTCAACCGCGCGAACAGGCGCATTGCTTTCTGCCTCGTCAGTAATATTGAAAGCAAAGAGTAACGGTTTATTTGTTGCTTCAACTTTGTTTGCGAACGGCAACAACTCAGGCTTGTTATCGTTAGGTCATTTGCTGGAGGTCACCACAAATACTCCAACAATTTGCTCAGTAACAGGGGTCCAGACTTGGGACAGAACTGGTGGAATCTACACAAGAGCCACTATTAACGCCCTTAGCGCGGGCAATTGCTCAGTAACCTGGAAGTTCCTTGGATCTACTGGTCGTGCACCTACATCAACAACGATGTTGGTAAGAGTTTCTGCGTAATCACGATAATTTCTCAAGATGCGTAAAGTTCTCGTAGTTCTCCTAGCGGTAACGCTGCTAGGAGTTGCTCCTGTTCATGCACTAACTAAAGCAGGAGCTAAGTGCACAAAAGCAGGTGCAACCTCCACCTCTGCTGGAAAGAAATACACCTGTATCAAAAGTGGCAAGAGCCTAGTGTGGAATAAGGGTGTGACAGTGAAAAAAGCAGTCGTAACCAAAAAAGCTGTGTGCCCATCTAAGTCATCTCAGGATATTGATCCTGGCATTACTCAAACTCGAGCAGATAATCTGCTCACCATGACCGAATCAGAGGCGGAAATGTGCGCCATGGAACTAGATTGGCAGTTCCGTGTGGGCCAACGTGATGATGAGATGTTCGCTGGCACCTTTGATTATCGAACAGACCGGGTCACGGTTACTGTGATGAAGGGCGTTGTAACCAAAGTCTACCTTGGCTAGTCATACGACTTTTGAATCTAGTCATTTTCGTTAAATGAGAGCAGAATTGAATTATGAGTAAGAAAATCCTTGCGATCATCACAGTTACATTCTGCGGACTATTAATGGCTGGCGTAACAACTCATGTTTCAGCAGCAACACCACCTTCATATTTCAATGACTGCGGCTATCCTGAATACAAACTAGAGTCGTTAACTGAGTTCTGCGCAGATGCAGGAACTGGAGTGACAAAGATTAAGTGGAGCAGTTGGACAAGCACCAGAGCCGTCGGAACAGGTTCTTATTATGCAAATCTATGTGATCCCAACTGTGCTGATGGGAAACTAATCTGGGCTAAAGTGAAAGTGGTTTTGAGCGGAGCCAAGGTGACTCATGGCAAGCGATATTTGATGAATGTAACTGTGTCATCGATCAATGGAAAACCGCTGCCAAAGGAATCACGATCAAACACAATAGGTTGGGTAACTGATTACTGGATGGGCTAAGCCATTTTAGTGAGCAGCCAATAATGCGAAGTAAAGCGTTTTTCCTACTTCTAATTACGGTATTAAGTATCGGGATGTTGGTCCCTGCACAAGGTGATCCAATTCAAAGATCCTTGGTCATTATCGATACAGGCTTTGATACCTCATTACCAATAATCAAGGATGCTGTTATTTTTGAAAGCTGCATCATGTTCTGGTCAGGCTGTCCAAACGGGACAAGTTTTCAAGAAGGACTTGGCGCATCGACTCTTCCAACTAACATTTCAAACACCTCAAATATGAGTCACGGAACTCAAATGGCAAGCATTGCCATGAATTCTAACCCTGGTCAGAAATTAGTCTTAATTCGGATAATCGCATACAACGCACGAGGAGATCGTCTGCCAGTTTCTGATAGCACTGTGGTTAGTGTGTTCAAATGGATTGTCTCTAAGCGTGTGGAACTCAATATTGGGGCAGTTGCAATGGCTCAGGGATATCACCCCACTGCTACTGGCAAAAACTATTGTCCAAAAAATATCGAAATGGAAAAGATTATTCTTGATCTGAAGATTAAGAATGTCCCAGTCTTTTTACCTACTGGGAATGCATCGGATAAGTCGCGCATCGATTGGCCCGCCTGTATCCCGGCTGCAATGGCAATCGGAGCAATAGATAGCAAAGGCCTGATTGCAGAGTATTCAAACTATGATCGAAATTTAGTTGATTTTTATACACCTGGAAATTCGGCAGCGTTACTGCCTGGGGGAACGACAACTTCTGCAGTGGGTACTTCAGTTTCAACGCTTATTGCCGCGAGTTACTGGCTACACATCGCAAATTTGAAGCCAGAGTTAACCGTTCCCGAGGTTTCTCAGCTTTTTAGAGATGCTGGCCGAATCATCTTTGATTCGAAGTTTCGATACGGCAGAGAAATGCAGATCAAAAACATCCCACTACTTTAAAAAACAGCATTCTGAGGTTAGGATTTCGCTATGAGAACTCTTCAGCGTAAAAATTTACTTACATCAATGGTCCTGACCCTTCTAGTGCTTGGATCACAATTTATGATTTCAGCATCTTGGGGTGCGGCAATTAAAGATGGTGATCCCTGTTCGCCAGAAGGTGCAACATTTAAGCAGTCAGGAACTGAGTTCGTCTGCACCAAGTCTGGTTCAAAAGTTGTATGGAAGAGCAAGAAGAAAGCCACCCCAACAGCAACTGCTGAAGCAAAGTTTACGATGCCTAAAGTAGTGGGCATGAATTTGCAACTTGCACAAGATCTTTTGCAATCCAAGGGAAGCTACATAATGGATCAAGAAGACTACAAAGGGCTTGGTAGATTCCAATTGGTAGATTCCAACTGGAAAGTCTGTAAGCAAAGTCCGGCTCCTGGAAAATCGGTTCCTGTCTCGACCGTTGTGACTCTTTCAGCTGTAAAACTTACAGAGCGCTGCTAGCAGTCGAACGTATTGTTCAGTGACCTTTTAGTTTTAACTACTAGGGCTTTAAAACAATACGAATTGGGTTGCCAATTTTTTGTGCCAGCTTATCTAGCGCCTGGGCTGCCTTTTCTAGCGGCATCACCTCGGTGACTGATTGCGATAGATCCAATCGACCTTCGCGTGCGAATTCAATAAGTTCACGTACATGATGTTCTTCAGATCCGTAATGGCCCATGATCTGAGTTCGCATATAGGTAAAGGCCATGTCATTTGGAATCACAATGGGTTCATTCGCAATTCCGACAATTATTAATCGCCCTTGCTCACCCAACATTGATAGAGCTTGCTTACGGACAGGTGTGACACCAGCAAAATCAAAGGCGGCGTTTAGCCCGCGATGT
>CAIJHZ010000130.1 GCA_903820565.1 uncultured Actinomycetes bacterium | reverse complement strand
GTGGCGATTCATTTAACTAAGTATCTGAACTTTTCGCATTAGTATCCCCACATGAAAATTGGTGTAGCGGGTTCGGTTGGTCTTGATCATTTAATGACCTACTCTGGAAAATTCACGGACTCACTCGTGGCTGGATCATTAGAAAAAGTCTCTCTTTCATTTCTAGTTGATAGCTTGGATGTTCGCCGTGGAGGATGCGCAGCAAATATCGCATTTGGAATGGGTGTTCTGGGATTGAATCCCATTCTCATCGCAGCCGTCGGAAAAGACTGGGCTGATTATGATGCGTGGCTTTCACGTCACGGCGTCAATACATCCCATGCATTGGTTTCAACGACCTTACATACCGCGCACTTTATTGTTACAACAGATCAAGAACTCAATCAGATTGCGTCGTTTTTTCCTGGCGCGATGTCTGAAGCTCGAAATATTGAATTAAGTCCCATCATGGAAAAAGTCGGTCGCTTAGACTTGCTAGTGATTTCTCCTGATGATCCCGAAGCCATGCTGCGACATTCCGAGGTCTGCCGCCAGCAAGGGATTGCATTTGCTGCCGATCCTTCGCAACAAATGGCACGCATGGATGGTGATGCCATAAAGCTGCTAATAGATGGCGCTGCATACCTATTCTTGAATGAATACGAACTCGCTTTGGCAATGCAGAAGACCGGCTGGACTGATCGCGAAATTTTGGAACGTGTTAAATATCGCGTGGTCACCTTAGGTTCAAATGGTGCAAAGGTTGAAAGCGCCGCCGGAGATTTCGTTCAAGTTGGATGCCCTAAGGAAATCTCTAAAACTGATCCAACTGGCGTTGGGGATTCATTTAGATCTGGCTTTATTGCAGGTCTTGCCTGGGGCCTTTCCCACGAACGGTGCGCGCAGTTGGGAGCTTTGATCGCGACATATGTGATTGAAACTTTGGGAACTCAGGAGTACCGGTTTACTGGCCATGAATTTGTTACTCGATTTGCCGAGGCATACGGCCAAGCCGCAGCAGATGAAGTTTCTCCTCACCTGACATAGTTTTTTGATTGGATGTGAGGAGCGCCACCTCTCCTTGTGAATGCGCTCATGCCACGCTGAGGGCTAATACAAACTATCCTTACCCTCATGCCTCGCACCCTGTTTTCGCGCTTACGAGCAATCATTCTTTGTTCCCCTGTATTTCTTCTGGCGGGCTGTTCGAGCAGCACTGATTGGGGATTTCCCGAAGGCGTTTCTAGCGTTAACGATCAGTCATTGTCTTTGTGGCAGGGTGCATGGATAGCTGCTGGCGTAGTTGGTGTGTTTACTTTAATTTTAATTTTGTGGCCCGCAGTTTTTCATCGTGGGAAAAAAGATGGCCCAGAGTTTCCGAAACAAACCCAATACAACGTTCCTGTTGAAGTTGCATACACAGTTATTCCATTCATCATCGTTGCAGTTCTCTTCTTTTTCACTGTACAGAAGCAAACTGTGATTACGGAAAAGACAACAACGTATGCCCACGAAATTACTGTTGAAGGAATCCAGTGGTCATGGCAGTTTGGTTATCCAGAAGCAGGGCCGAAGGCATTAGTTACAGGTACTCCTGAACAAACCCCCACCCTGGTGGTTCCACTCGGTGAAAGAGTCCGCTACACGATTACTTCCAATGACGTTGTCCATGGATTCTGGATCCCAGCCTTCATGATTCAGATGCAAAATCTGCCAGGCGTAACCAACCATTTGGAATTTACAGCAAACAAACTTGGTGAGTTCCCAGGCCGATGCAATATTTTATGCGGACGCAATCACTCACAAATGCTTTTCAAGGTCAAGGTCGTTACACCTGCCGAATACCTTGCTTATCTCGAAACTCTTAAGGGGAACCAAGCATGACTACCTATGCAGAACGTCCGACCGTAACTGCGAATCGCCCGTTGCCGACGCAAAAAGGTAAGTCATTTGTAAAGTGGATCACCTCAACCGACCACAAGACAATCGGTTATTTGTACTTGATGACATCATTTGCGTGGTTCTTGATCGGTGGAGTATTAGCCCTTGCTCTGCGTGCCGAATTAGCACGTCCAGGAATGCAGTTCTTGAGTAACGAGCAGTACAACCAGATTTTCACAATGCACGGAACCATCATGTTATTGATGTTTGCAACCCCATTGTTTGTGGGTTTTGCAAATGTGATTATGCCGCTTCAAATCGGTGCTGCTGACGTAGCATTCCCTCGACTTAACATGATGTCCTATTGGCTTTATCTATTTGGCTCCTTGATGGCATTTGGTGGCTTCTTATCACCAGGCGGAGCAGCCTCATTTGGTTGGACCGTGTACGCCCCACTTTCAAATGCACAATACTCGCCTGGAATTGGTGGAGATCTGTGGCTGGTTGGTTTAGCTATTAGTGGTGTGGGAACAATTCTGGGTGGCGTTAATTTCATTACAACAATTTTCACAATGCGCGCTCCGGGTATGACTATGTTCCGTATGTCTATCTTCTCTTGGAACGTTTTACTGACTGCGATTTTGGTGTTGCTTGCTTTCCCACCATTAGCTGCGGCGCTTTTAGGTCTCGAAGCTGACCGAATTTATGGAACACATTTATTTGACCCGGCAAATGGTGGAGTAATGCTGTTTCAGCATTTGTTCTGGTTCTTTGGACACCCAGAGGTTTATATCTTGGCGCTACCATTTTTCGGCATAGCAACTGAAATTTTGCCAGTATTTAGTCGTAAGCCAATTTTTGGTTATCTCGGATTGATCGCTGCAACAATTGCAATTTCAGCGCTTTCAGTTTCAGTGTGGGCTCACCATATGTTCGCTAGCGGGCAGGTTCTACTTCCATTCTTCTCCTTCATGACATTTCTTATTGGCGTTCCAACTGGAGTAAAATTCTTCAACTGGATCGGAACAATGTGGCGAGGCCACGTAACCTTTGAAACCCCGATGTTGTGGGTAATGGGCTTCCTTGTAACCTTCTTGTTCGGTGGATTAACCGGAATTATTCTTGCTTCACCTCCACTTGATTTCGCAGTCTCTGCTAGCTATTTCGTCGTTGCTCACTTCCACTACGTTCTATTCGGAACAGTGGTCTTTGCGATGTTTGCCGGTTTCTATTTCTGGTGGCCAAAGATGACAGGTAAAATGCTTAATGAACGCCTCGGGAAGATTCACTTCTGGACCTTGTTTGTTGGCTTTCACCTAACTTTTTTGATTCAGCACTGGTTAGGCATTAAGGGATTCCCTCGTCGTTACGCTGACTACCTGCCTACAGATGGCTTTACCTTTATGAACACTGTTTCGACAATCGGGTCATTCCTGTTGGCTCTTTCGATGATTCCTTTTGCAATCAATATTTGGATCACTCGCAAGGCTCCAATGGTGGGTGTTGATGATCCATGGGGTTACGGAGCTTCATTGGAATGGGCAACATCATGTCCGCCCCCACGTCATAACTTCTTGACCATGCCTCGCATTTCAAGTGAGCGCCCAGCTTTTGATTTGCATCATCCTCACATCAAAACTGAAGGAGCTGAATAAAGCATGAAAGCCTCATGGCGTCTCTTTGGGGGACTTTCAGTATTTTATGTATTAGTGACAATCATTTATTGGCAAGTTGGCGGAGAACCAGTAGGAATTGCCGGGATGTTGTTGGCTGCTTGCTTGGCAGGAATGGTTGCGTTTTACGTTTGGTTTACCCAAAAGCGCATCGGAACCACATTACCTGAAGATAATTTGACCGCTGAGATCTCAGACGGTGCAGGGGAACTTGGTTTCTATAGTCCGCATTCTTGGTGGCCGTTGCCTGTCGCACTTAGTGCTTGCACTATGGGACTTGGATTAATCGTGGGTTGGTGGCTAACTCTTATTGGCGTTGGTTCTCTCATGATTTCTGTAATTGGAATGGTTACTGAATATGAAAAACCAGTGAGTTCTTCTTCTCACTAATGAGCAGCGATCGGGCGGAAATTCTGGCCACTGATTATCCAAATACATCAGCGGCTCGAATAATTATTGCTGCACCAGCTGCAAAGATTTTTGACCTATTGGCTAACCCTTCGGCACATCAACTTTTCGACGGATCTGAAACAATTCAGAGTTCAATCTCAGGCCCTGACAGATTGTTTCTTGGGGCCAAGTTTTCTATGGCGATGAAAATCAAGGTCGCATATCGAATCAAGAACACGGTCGTCGCTTTTGAAGAGAACAAAAAAATTGCCTGGTGCCATTTAATGAAATGGACTTGGTGCTATGAGTTAGTCGATTTAGGTAATGGAACGACTCAAGTAACTGAGTCCTTCGATGCAAGTGCCATTCCTTTCTATGCTAAACGTTGGCTGAAGATGACTGGGGCTATGGCGCATAATCCTAAGTGGATGGCTAAATCACTTGTTCGCCTGAAGGCGATTTGCGAGGCTTAAAGTTACCTAAATTCGCACCGATTCTCTTCGTTGCGTTGTGGAGCACGGGCTTTGTAGGCGCTAAATATGGTTTGCCGTACGCAGACCCATTCATATTTCTATCCGTTCGTGTATTTATTGCCGCCATGATCCTCTTCCTTATAGCAGCTGTTAGTAAAGCTCCCATCGCAATTGGAAGATCGGCAATCGCCAGATCATCGTTAATCGGCCTTTTTCTTCACGCTTGCTATCTGGGTGGAGTTTTCTTCGCAATTTCCAAAGGTCTCCCTGCCGGAGTAGCGGCAGTAGTTACAAGCCTGCAACCAGTACTTGTCTCTTTGTTAGCGGTGAAAGTTTTAGGCGAGCAACTTAGAGCACGACAAATTCTGGGACTAATGCTCGGCTTGTTGGGTGTTGTTTCGGTATTGGGACCATCTTTTGAAACAGACATCCCAATTAGTGGTGTGATCGGCATTCTTGTTGCATTAGTTGGCAGCACCACCGCAACTTTGTTACAAAAAAGGATTGGTGCAGAAGTTCCATTATTAGCTGGTACGGCCTATCAATACCTGGCGAGCGGGTTGGTCTTAGCAATTGCGGCCATTGCAACGGGCGGCACCCATATTCAATGGAGCGGCAAATTCATTCTTGCCTTTGTTTGGTTGATCGCGGTGCTATCGGTGGGAGCAATACTGCTCTTGCTGTGGTTACTGAATACAGGCAGTGCCGCTTCTGTCTCTTCGTTGTTATACCTAGTACCACCAGCAACTGCCATAGAAGCCTTTTTTCTCTTTGGGGAAAAAGTAAACACCCAAGGCTTCCTAGGAATAGGAATTACCGCCTTGGGTGTTTGGCTAGTTATTTCTAATTAATGGTGCTCAATTTCCTTTAGATCATTGGCTGAAACCTTCGTAACGGTTTCGGCGTTAGCAATACTCATACGGGCACGTAGCTTGTTCCTCAAGCCCCCTGCGCGCTTAACGCCATGCGCATCAACTGCTGGCAGTTCAAGTGCTGGGGCCTGCTCGTGAGAAGTAAGCAGGTAAGTCTTTTCCGGTGAAATTGGTTCGTGCACTTCTACAAACTCACCGTGTGGGAGACGAAGAAGTGTTCCGGTTTCACGACCATGAAGTACTAGATCGCGATCTGCGCGCTGCAATGACAAGCAAAGGCGCTTAGTTACAACGAATGCAATTGGAGGAAGGATTAGTACTCCAAAACGCGTGAACCACATGATCTGATTAATAGTAAGGCTGAAGTGCGTCGCAATGATGTCGTTACCACCATTGATTAGGCACACCAACATAAATGTTAATGACATAGCACCTAGTGCTGTGCGGTTTGGTGCATTGCGAGGGCGATCAAGCAAATGATGCTCACGCTTATCGCCGGTAATCCAACTTTCAATAAATGGATAGAGCGCCATTCCAGTAAACAAAATTCCAGGAATAATCAAACCGGGAATCAAGATGTTCCAAGAAATAGTGTGACCGAATGCGTGAGTTTCTATCGGGGGAGCCATTCGCACTAAGCCGTCGAGCCATCCCATATACCAATCGGGTTGTGATCCGGCAGAAATTTGCCCGGGTGTGTAAGGACCGTAAAGCCAAATTGGGTTAATCGATGCAACGGCAGATAAGAATGCAATGACTCCGAATACGATGAAAAAGAAACCACCTGCTTTAGCCATGTATGTAGGCATCAATGGATATCCGACAACATTCTTTTCTGTGCGTCCTGGACCTGGATATTGAGTGTGCTTCTGGTACCAGACCAACATTAAGTGAACGGTAATTAAGGCCAAGAAAGCTCCGGGCAACAGCAACACGTGCACTGTATAAATTCGCGGAATAAAAGATTCACCCGGGAATGCGCCGCCAAAGGCAAAGTAGGAAAGATAAGAACCCACTACCGGTAAGGCCTGAATAATTGCTTCAGCAATGCGAATTCCAGTTCCAGACAAAAGATCATCGGGTAGTGAATAACCAAGGAATCCTTCAACAATACCTAGAGTCAAAAGCCCAATACCAATAATCCAGTTTCCTTCACGTGGCTTGCGAAATGCTCCAGTAAAGAAAACGCGAAGCAAGTGAGCAACAATTGCTGACATAAAAATAAGCGCTGACCAGTGGTGGATTTGACGCATCAAGAGACCACCGCGGACTTCGAATGAGATATGGAGAGTCGATGCGTATGCCGCTGACATCTTCAGACCCTCTAATGGCGCATAGCCACCATCGTAAATCACTTCGCGTTGTGAAGGATCGAACCAGAAAGTCAGGAATGTTCCAGACAATAATAAAATAACAAATGAGTACAGAGCGACTTCACCTAAGAGAAACGACCAGTGATCAGGGAAGACCTTTTGCAGATTTTTCTTCATCCATGCAGCTGCGCCCGTGCGCTCATCTACATAATTAGCAACGGTGCCTAAGCCTGCTTCAATTGTCATTGTGAGTTTCGCTCCCAGAAACTAGGTCCGACGGGTTCGGAGAATGGTTTACGAGCCAGCAAGTAACCTTCACTATCTATCGTGATATCCAACTGGGGAAGTGGTCGAGCTGAGGGACCAAAAATAACTTTGGCACCGCGAGTCACATCAAATGTTGATTGATGACATGGGCACAACAGGTGCTTAGTTTGCTGTTCATACAGTGCCACTGCGCAGCCCATGTGAGAGCAAATCTTTGAGAAAGCAATAATTCCATCGTGGGTCATCGCCAATTTTTCAGGCTCTAAATTGAACTCTTGGGGACGAAGACGAATTAGCAAGACTGCATCTTTGCCAATGTCACTCAACTTGCGGTGTTCTGGATCGTCGATCTCGGGAAGAACTTGAGCTACTGCACCGACCTCAAGATCTGAAGCCTTGATACGGCGGTTGCCTGGATCTGTGACTAAGTATGTTCCAGATTTCCAGGTAGTTGTTTCGAACTCCTTCTTAGGTAAAGGGCCTAAATCACGCAGAAGAAGTAAGGGAGACAATGCGGATAGACCAAGAGCGGCACCTAAAGATCTCTTAATCAAAGAACGACGACCAAGTCCGGCGGCACCAGCGCCAGATTTAACCGCTTCAACAAACTCTTTGCGATCTGAATCAGGGGAGCGGAACTCATGACGTTGTGCAACAACTTCGGTGTCTGGCATTAAAGTTTTTGCCCAGTGAATGGCGCCGAGACCAATGAAAAATAGTGAGATCGCCATTCCTAGACCAAGTCCAAGTTGATGTGCGTTTTGATTACCCATGACAGGGATGAAGATAAATTTATCTTGTGGCACAAACACATACGAGACAATTAATAGAACAGTTCCGAATGCAGAAACACCGAACATGGTTGCAACTTGGCGCTCTGCGCGATTTGCAACAGCAGGATCAGTATCTGCCTTACGGTGAACGTGGGCAGGTAGTCCTGGATCTTTTATGGCTTCGATTTCATTAGACATTTCTTTATCTCGCCTTCATCGCTAGCCAGACAGCAACACCAATTAGAATTCCTAGCCCAAGGACCCAACCCAATAGTCCTTCTGTAACTGGACCGACACGACCAAGCGATGCTCCGCCAAGATTCGGTTCATTTTCAGCTGCCTTAATCCATTTAATAATCGAAACTTTTTCAGCTGGAGTTATTGTTTTATCGCTGAAAACTGGCATTGATTGAGGACCAGTGATCATTGCCTCATAAATGTATTTTGGAGAAACACCCATTAAAGTTGGTGCGTACTTACCTTGTGTTAAGGCGCCGCCTTGACCCGCAAAGTTATGGCACATTGCACAGTTGTTTCTAAATAATTCGCCACCTTCAGCTGTACTTCCATCTCGCTCATAATTGAGTGATGACTCAGCAGGAATTTCAGGACCCGGTGCAAGGGATGACACATATGCAGCCAGGGCTGCAGTTTCGACCGCGTCGTACAGTGGCGCTTTGCGCATAGCCTGAGTGTTCATGTCAGCCATAGGCATGCGCCCTGTGCCGACTTGGAAATCTACAGAAGCAGCTCCAACACCAATGAGTGAAGGTGCAATTTGGCCACCTTCAGCATTGAGACCATGGCATGAGGAGCAGCCTTTTAGGAAAATTTGACGACCTTCTTCGATTAAAACTGAACGATCAACTGCCTTTGTTTGGGATGAAGTCACTGCGCTAGCTACGTTAAATGTTGTTCCGATAGCAAGCAGTGCGAGTATCAGCAGAAAAGGACCAGCAGCTTTGTGACGACGGTACTGAGATATGCGCTTCAATTTTTCCCTTACTACTTAATGAGGTAGATCGCTGAGAAAAGAGCGATCCACACAACGTCTACGAAGTGCCAATAATAAGAAACAACGATTGCAGTAGTTGCTTGCTGATGCGTAAAGCGACGAGCCTTTGAAACACGAACCATGACAATCAAGAACGCAATGAGTCCGCCTGTTACGTGCAGTCCATGGAATCCAGTTGCAATATAGAAAACAGAACCATATGCAGTAGATGAAAGCGTGAGTCCTTCAGATACCAAAGATGCATATTCAAAAATTTGTCCTGAGATAAAGAAAGCACCCATCAAGAATGTAAGAGCAAACCACTCGCGCATTCCCCATTTGTTAATCTGAAATAATTTTCCGGTGCGATGATTTTGAAAACGCTCAGCAGCGAAAACACCAAACTGACAGGTGACCGATGACAGAACTAAGACTGTTGTATTCAGTGCGGCAAAAGGGATATTTAAAACCGAGGTTGACTCGAGCCAAACCTTTGGTCCTTGGACGGCACGAATGGTGAAGTACATTGCGAATAGGGCGGCAAAGAACATCAATTCACTGGACAACCACACAATCGTTCCAACAGCTACGGCGTTGGGGCGGGTGATTTTCTGATGTGCTACGGCGCTTGACATAGAGGCGATTATTCCCGAAATCAGGCTCGCCGTCTTACTAAGATGCTCTCAGGGTGTCGTTTTTGAGCATATCTGAGGTGAAACGGATCACTGTTTTAGTGGTGGCTCTGGTCAAAAAAATGCAACCAATTACGTGCTTGAAGATTAGACTTTAGCCATGTCAGAAACCAAGAAGCAGATCATCGTCTACTCGGATGATTCATCGGTTCGTGCCGCCATTGCTTCAGCTTTGGGTCGCCGAATTGCGGCAGATCTTCCAGAACACGAGATTCATGAATTTGCGACCGGTTCTGCCTTGCGGGCCTATGTCGACGGTAAAAGTATTGGGGGAGGCGCTCGAGCACATCTGTTCATTCTTGATGGAGAAGCAGCGCAAGAAGGCGGTATGGGAATCGCTCGTCAGTTAAAAGATGAAGTTTTTAATTGCCCACCAGTCCTTGTCATAACAGGCCGCAAAGAGGATGCATGGCTTGCTGCTTGGTCATTGGCTGAAGCCTCAGTGGTCCATCCAATTGACCCATTTACTCTGGCAAAAACAGCTGCTCAACTTTTGCGCGGAACCACACTCGTTTCTGCCCAAATCATTTAATTCTCCTGATTATTAATTTATGGATTTTTCCAATATACAATTGCCATGCCGGTTCCGGCAGTACTGGCTAGTTGGTCTAACTTGCATGGTGGAAATGCCAACGCGGCACCTGACCCGTTACATAAGTCATAACTTCCGCCCCAACATACGCATAGCAAGTAACATCTTACCATGCCGGCACCGCCGCCTTTGCCGGCACGACTAGCCATCCACATGATGTCAACTCCGCCGGCACCTCCCAATGTTCCTGCACAATGAGTAATGTAAGGAAACAATTGGTCTTGCATTCTATCTGCACAACAAAACCTATTGGTAGTGCCTAAACAGCATACTAAATTCCAATTTATGCCCGGGCGGCAAGCAGCACCGTTCATACAATTTGGTATGTTCATGCTTGTTGGTTCACAACAAAAATAAGCAATACCACCCGTTCCTGCACCTTCTCCGGAGTTGTGCCATGAATTTTGTGCCAGTCTATCACCTTGATTCCAACTGCTACATGAACGATAGCAAGCACCATCTTCAAAACTATTGCCTTGACTGCCGCTGCCGCACATGCTGTGAATATCATGCCATTCGTAACGCTTAGGTTGGGGACCGTGATCCTGGACAAAACTTCGGCCATTCTGGCATCCAGCGTTAAACCAAGTAAATCTACTGTCGCGGCCTTCGTCATTATCATAGCCGCCCCAGCCACCAGCACCATTCATCCACTGTCCAGACACACACATGCCTCTGAAACCCATAACTCGGGGGAAACATGTATCGCAACGTTGAAGTTTGGTGCCGCCGCCGCCACTAGTACCAGACGGATACTGTGTTTTTCTTCCTTCTGGATAATACTGACCGCATCGTTCTTGTGTGCAGATACAACTACACTGTGAACTCATAGCACCCATTTTGCAAATGTATCCAATGCCACCACCTCCGCCAGCCGCTGATCCATAGCCGGCGCCACTAACTTGATCGTCATAGTTTGCACCGCTGCCGTTGCCTCCGCTAGCCCAAATCCATGATCCTGCTGAGCCACCACCAGGTGCTTTTCCGCTACAATAGCCTGGAGAGTTTTCAGGGTTGTATGTGATACCATATCCACTGTAAACTAAACAATAGCCACAACAAGTAGTACATGAAAAACAGTTTCCAACACCACAATAATAGCCTCCGCTGTATGCACACCCAGCTGCTCCGCCAGTGCTGTTCCAATCGCCGCCTGAGGCAGTTCCTGGAGTGCAACAAACAGCTCCGCCCGCGGTAAGTGTTCTAGCAACAGCACTGCTGTTGGTGTATGCAATAGTGGTATCTTGCGACTGACGACCCACTACAATAGTTACTGTACATCCTGATGCTACCGTATCTGTTCTTTCTACATAGCCGCCGCCAGCGCCTGCATAGTTAGTAGTGGTACTGGCTGCATACGAAGTTTTGCCGCCGCCGCCTATTGCTATTGTACGAATGCAAGTTACGCCAGCTGGCACTGTGAATGTATAACTTCCTGGCGAGTCGATTATTACTCGATTTTGCCAACAACTATTAGCATCATATGCATATTTTTGTGTAGCAGTTTGATAACAAGTTGAGTTTATAATAGTGCTACAAGCATTAGTTCCTGTTTGAGCTGATCCTGTACTTATATAACGTCCCATTTTTATGCTTCCCTGTAATATATAATTGCCATGCCAGTTCCGGCATTACTAACCAATTGATCTAATAAACAAGGAGGAAATGCCAATGGTGTGGCTGCAACTCCGTTACAACAGTTAAATGCTCCGCCGTGGCATACGCATAAAATTTGACTCTTAGATTGGCCACCGCCACCGCCTTTGCCTGCTTTACTAGTATATCCGCAAATTCCCACGCCGCCGCTGCCACCCAGTGTTCCTGCACAAGTTATAAATTGTGGAAATAATCCGTCAGGCATGAGCCATGCTTGATCACACTGGCCGCAAATACCTAAATTACAAATTTTAAGCCAATTCATCATGCCAATGCCCGATTCGCTTACTGTTCCTATACCAAGATCGTGTATAGCGTCGGCGTCACATCTGTACAATGTAAATGCGCCAGTGCCGGCACCTTCTCCTGAATTACGTGGCCGAGGAGTTGTTATGTAGCCATAAGGCCAGCAGCCTGTACAAGCTAATAAGCCAGTGCCCGGTGAGCCAGTACCGCAAATGTTAG
>CAIJHZ010000129.1 GCA_903820565.1 uncultured Actinomycetes bacterium | reverse complement strand
CGCACGCTCGGGGTGAGTATCTCCATGAACTGAGAAGCTGAAGGTTGATCCGGCCTTGCGAGCTGTAGTGAATGAATACTGCTTTCCATTTACAAAGTTGGCATCTGAGATGCCTTTGTAATTGACTCTGTAATAAACTTTGGTTCCAGCTTTCAAACCCTTAATGTCAAAAACCGCTGGCGAACTTGATGCTGTTTGAAGTTGAGATGTTTTACTTGTGTATCGAGTCTTTGAGATTCCGTACTCAACAAAAGTTGTAATTGGTTGAGATGCCAAGACGCTTAGGGCAATTGATGTATCTGTTGGGCGGCCAAGTACTTGCGTGATAACCGGCGCAGTTACTCCAAAAGCTCTTCCAAATGATGTTCCGGCAACTGCAGTTGTTGCAGCCATGAAAAGTAGGGATCGGCGAGTAATGGGAGACTTTGCCCATGCTTTGATTAAATCAGTCGAATCATTTTTCATGGCTTAACGGTAGTTGCCTGTTAAGGCATTTACACAGCGCTATTGGTAAAGATTTGGGTCAAAATTGCTGAGAAATCTATGTGTCTTGCAGGTTATCAAATTAAAGCTCGCTCTAAATCACCTTTTCGGGCCATCACGAGCCGAAGTTGGTTTTCTTGTATGGCTTACCTTTTTGATCATAAGTAACCCAAACTCCAACTTGTCTTCCTGCTTTAAATGATCCAGAGCGCATAATCACGCCATTTTTTCTAAACCATTTCCAATCACCATGCATCTGTTCATTCTTGATCTTTCCCGATGCCTTAAGTACTCCATTGCCATAAAACTCCAGGAACTCCCCTGTTTTCTTTGGATAGGCAGAGTTGATTTGAGAGATGCGAGCTTTAATTATTTTCTTAAGGAGTGGCTTGGGAAATCTCTTATCTAGGGCAAAGTGAATAGATCCCTTAGTTTGAACGTAATTGGCCAATTCGGCCTTGAGTAAGGTGTTAGTTGATCCACTGAATGGAAAGAGGCTGTTGTGGTTTTTATATCCATCAAACCCAATGATTGCTACCCCATTAATCATGAACGTGGGTATTCCATATTTAATTACTTCAGTAGCTGTAGGTAGTTCTGCTTGAATTATTTCGCGAAGATTTTGCAGAATTGCACGTTGCCCATTTTCAAATTTCTTTAAATGCTTATCAACTAACGTCTTGCTCATGCTGAAATAATACCCGTTGCCAAAAGGATCAGTAATGAGGAGCCTAGAATTACACGGTAGATGATGAAGGGCATAAAACTCTTAGTTGCTACAAACTTTAGAAGCCAAGCGATCACGATATAACCAATGACAAATGCAACACCAGTTGCCGCAAGGGTTTCGGGAATCGTGAATTCATTCGGAACAGCCTTAGAAGAAAATGCGTCTTTTAGTTCATATAGTCCACTTCCAAATACTGCTGGAAGAGCTAAAAGGAATGAGTATCTCAACGCTGCCTCACGCGTGTAACCGAGAAAACGGCCCATAGCTATCGTCGCACCAGAACGTGAAACTCCTGGAACTAAAGCAAGTGCTTGTGCGGCGCCATACAAAAGGCCATGAGAAGTATTTAACTTATCTAACGATTTTTCGCTTTTCCCAAACTTGTCCGCAATTCCAAGAATCACGCCAAAAATAATCATTACAGATGCAATTAACCACAGTGAGCGCAGGTTGTTTGTAATAATGTCTTTACCAAAGTAACCCAAGACAACAATTGGAATGCTGCCAATAATTATGAGCCAACCCATGCGTGCTTGGCCTTTACCTTCAGGTGAAAGTTGGGACCGAAACAAAACGTGCTTGCACCACGAAACTACAATCGCTTTGATGTCTTTACGAAAGAAAATCAGAACAGCTAGTTCAGTACCTATTTGTGTAATCGCAGTAAAGCGCGCTCCTGGATCTTGAGCCTTGTTCATGAACTCACCAACGATACGGATATGTGCACTTGAAGAGATAGGAAGGAACTCGGTTAACCCTTGCACCACGCCTAAAAGTAATGCTTCACGCACTCACTGCCTCCGTCGATATAAGTATGAACTTATAGTATCGCTGGAGGCTGCTCTTTATGCCCTGTAACTCTGCCAGCATGTGCTTTTGCCTTTGGATCCTTGTTAGATTTAATCAGGCTTGCCACAGTTGATATAGCCAAGATTCCAGCTATTACTCCCAGGCTAACTGGAGTAGGAATCTTTGGAATACTCTTAAATTGCTCATGGAGATAAGTCATGATTAGTTTGACGCCTATAAACATCAAGATAAATGAAAGCCCTAAGGACAGGTATATCAACTTATCTAACAAGCCTTTAAGCAAGAAGTACAAGGCGCGAAGTCCTAGCAACGCAAATGCATTAGCCGTGAAAACTAAGAAAGCTTGCTCCGTGACGCCGAATGTTGCCGGGATCGAATCCAATGCAAACAGTAAATCTGTCGATCCGATAGCAATAATTACCAGAAACATGGGGGTGGCAAAGCGCTTTTGATTAATCTTGACAAATAACTTAGAACCATGGAATTCATCAACCATGGCTATGCGTTTGCGAATAGTGCGAACCATCATATTGTCATTTGGTTCTGGATCTTCATCCCAGTGCCTAAATAAACCAACTCCTGTCCAAACTAGGATTGCTCCAAAGATCACGAAAGTAAAGGAGAATGCTCCTAGTGCAGCAGCGCCAACGGCAATAAAGATTGCGCGCAATACCAGGGCAAGCATTACTCCGATTAGCAAGATCCTTTGATGGTAGATACTTGGCACAGCAAACTGCGCCAGAATAATTACAAAGATAAATAGATTATCGATCGATAGCGAATACTCAACGAGATATGCGGCAAAGAACTCTGTCCCATATGTTGAATCAAAATAATTCCAGACCCATGCACCGAATCCAATAGCAATGCTGACGTAGAAAGTTGTCCAGGCAGCCGCTTCCTTAAAGGAAACATCATGTGCTGTGCGGCTTGATGTGAATAGGTCTATGGCAATGAGCGCTGCAATTAATCCAACTGTTATTGCCCAAATTGTTGTTGAAACTTCCATTATTTTCTCCCTTGACTCGCGTGATTAGAAACGTGGTCAAGGTCTTCCTAACCGAATATCGGCCAGCCCCCCGGGTTTTTACACCGTATTGACGAGGTAGCTGTAACTAGGTACTCCCCTTAATTACCAGAATTCTAGGGGCGCATTACAAGGGCTGCAAATTAATACGCGCCAGTGGGTACTTCTTGTTTTTCTAGGATTGCCCATTCTTGATCTGTAAATAGGCGTGATCGAATTAAGAAACGCTTGCCTTCGGGAGATTCAAGAGAAAAGCCACCGCCCCGGCCATCAACAACATCAACTGTTAAATGCGTGTGCTTCCAGTATTCAAATTGAGAAGCCGACATCCAAAACCCAATTGGATCTTGAATGCCGGCGACTATCAAATCCCCAAGCTTCACATCTTGTCCGCCAACGCGGAACTCACCTGCGGGGTAACACATGGGCGAAGATCCATCACAGCATCCGCCCGATTGATGAAACATCAATGGGCCATGAATTGATGTCAACTTGCGAAGTAAATCTTCGGCAAGTTCGGTCAACTCGACTCTTAATGGATTTTCCATATAGTAACTGTATTCGGCTTAGAAGAATCCGAGCTTGTTTGGTGAATATGAAACAAGCAAGTTCTTTGTCTGCTGATAGTGATCGAGCATCATCTTGTGGTTTTCACGTCCGATACCGGATGACTTATAACCACCAAATGCTGCTCCTGCTGGATATGCGTGATAGCAGTTAGTCCACACACGGCCCGCCTTTATTTCACGTCCCGCACGGTAGGCAGTGTTTGTGTCACGAGTCCACACACCTGCACCTAATCCATACAAGGTGTCATTTGCAATCTCCATTGCATTATCAAATCCATCGAACTTTGTAACAGATACAACTGGTCCAAAGATTTCTTCCTGGAAGATACGCATCTTATTATTGCCTTCAAAAATTGTTGGAGTTACGTAATAACCACCAGATAGTTCGCCACCAAGATCTGATTGCTCTCCACCGGTAATTACCTTTGCTCCTTCTTTCTTTCCAATTTCAATGTAGGAAAGAATCTTTTGAAGTTGATCATTTGATGCCTGAGCACCGATCATTGTTGCAAGATCTAAGGGGTGACCTTGAACAACAGCTTGTGTGCGGTTAGTGACATCACCTAAGAACTTGTCATAGAACTTAGAATCAATTAATCCGCGTGAAGGACATGTGCAAACCTCGCCTTGGTTAAGGGCGAACATTGTGAAACCTTCGAGTGCCTTGTCATAGAAAGCATCATTTTCGGCTGCAACATCTGCAAAGAAGATATTGGGGCTCTTGCCGCCTAGTTCGAGTGTTACAGGAATGATGTTGTCTGATGCGTACTGCATGATCAATCGACCAGTGGTTGTCTCACCGGTAAATGCAATCTTGGCAATACGAGGTGAAGAAGCAAGAGGCTTACCAGCTTCAACGCCGAATCCATTCACAACGTTGAGAACACCTGGTGGTAGAAGATCGGCAATCAATTCCATCAACACCATGATTGATGCAGGAGTTTGTTCAGCTGGCTTTAGAACAACACAGTTACCTGCTGCCAATGCTGGAGCTAATTTCCATACAGCCATCAAGATTGGGAAGTTCCAAGGGATGATTTGTCCGACAACACCTAGTGGCTCATGGAAGTGATAGGCAACGGTGTCTTCATCTAGTTCGCCTAGTGATCCTTCTTGTGCACGAATTGCTCCTGCAAAATATCGGAAGTGATCAATTGCCAGTGGCATGTCTGCATGGATTGTTTCGCGAATTGGCTTTCCGTTATCCCATGTTTCAGCAACAGCTAACATTTCAAGATTTTGCTCCATGCGATCTGCAATCTTGTTCAGAATAATTGCACGTGCTGTTGCAGATGTTTTACCCCATGCCTTTGCTGCAGCATGTGCGGCATCTAGTGCTTTATCAATATCTTTTGCATT
>CAIJHZ010000128.1 GCA_903820565.1 uncultured Actinomycetes bacterium | reverse complement strand
TGCATAGGTTGAACAGCTTGGGTAGTACTTGCAACGCTCTCCAAATATTGGAGAAACCCATTTTTGATAAAACTTGATAGTGGTGGTGAAAATTTTTCTCATGCGTTCACCGATGACTTGCCTACGACTTTTTCAATCAATTCTCTTAATTCGGTTTCGAAGCTTGGTTGTTTCCGAAGCACCCTAATTACTAATTGGCCGCCGTTTGGGAGAATGGGAATGTGGGATAAAGCTAAGTGGCGGAGTTGTCTAGATACGCGATGGCGAACCACAGATCCGCCCACAGATTTATTCACTATAAGTCCGATTTGAGGCGCGCTAGAAGTATTTGCATTAACTTTTAGGTATACAACAAGTGTTAGAGAAGTTGCTCGAAATCCTGTTTTTGTAGTTAGAGCAAAGTCTTTACTTGCACGCAACCGGTTCTTGGCTGGTAGCACGGGCGTCAGCAATTATTCTGCGGTTAGGCAGAGATGCGTGTGCGACCCTTAGCGCGGCGAGAAGCAAGAACAGCTCTTCCACCACGTGTTGCCATGCGGGCGCGGAAGCCGTGCTTCTTTGCGCGCTTGCGAACGTTAGGTTGAAATGTGCGTTTTGACATAAAACTCTCCTTAGGACTTCGGGGATCTCTCCACCAGGCTTTCACCTGTTGGGTCACAATTGGTATGAGGGAGTTAGGTTACGGCCACCTGTGGAGAAGGGTCAAACTCGGATTCCTGGACCGTTAGGAAATTTGTGGATAACCACTTGCAATTTCTCAGAATTGCCCCTACTTTCGCCCTCTATCCACAGAAAAAGGGGCCAAAAGGCTCAAGTTTTACTTTAGACCACAGGCTGTGGATAACCCTGTGGAGAAGTCGGGGTTCTAGATGGCGCTGCTTGAGGTCGAGGATCTAACAGCACTTTGGGGGGCTGTAATTGCCGACGTTTCAGTTGAGTCGCCCCAGCACCGAGCTTTTCTCTCCCTAACAAAACCTCTTGGGTTAATCCAAAATGAAGGTGGTTCTAATTTATTGCTTTCTGCACCCAATGCTTTTGCTAAAGATGTTTTGGAGACCAGGCTTCGTACAATTTTAAATGATGCGCTCTCTATTAAGTTTGATCAGAAAATTAGTATTGCGTAACAATCGATGAATCACTTCAGGGTGAAATTGATGTTGATGTTGTTGATCCAATTGTTGAACAACAACCAAAATCTGGAACTGGTCGCGACTCAAAATCTTCAGGCGTTGCTGAGCCCAGTCAACTAAACCCTCGCTATATTTTTGAAACTTTTGTTATTGGGGCTTCAAATCGTTTTGCTCATGCCGCCGCTGTTGCTGTTGCTGAGGCTCCAGCAAAGGCATATAACCCGCTGTTTATTTATGGGGAGTCCGGGTTAGGTAAAACTCACTTATTGCACGCTATTGGCGCCTATGCAAAAGAGTTGTATGGAAGTGTTCGAGTTCGTTATGTTTCCAGCGAAGAGTTCACTAATGATTTTATTAACTCTATTCGTGATGACAAAGCTTCGGTTTTTCAGCGTCGGTACCGAGATTTGGATGTTCTACTTGTAGACGATATTCAATTCTTGGAAAACAAAGAGCGCACCCAAGAAGAGTTCTTCCATACTTTCAACACTTTATATAACGCTAATAAACAAATTGTTATCTCTAGTGATCGTCCACCAAAACAATTGACAACTTTGGAGGATCGCCTACGCAGCCGTTTTGAGTGGGGATTAATTACAGATATTCAACCTCCAGAGTTAGAAACTCGTATTGCTATTCTGCGCAAAAAAGCTGCGCAAGATAAATTAAATGCGCCAGATGATGTGTTGGAATACATAGCTAGCAAAATTTCTTCCAATATCCGCGAACTTGAAGGTGCGTTAATCCGGGTAACTGCATTCGCTTCTTTGAATCGCCAAGCTGTGGATTTAGGGCTTGCGGAAATTGTGTTAAAAGATTTGATTCCAGAAGCTGGTGGGCCGGAGATAACCGCCACAACAATCATGGCTCAGACGGCGACCTACTTCAGTCTCACCCTTGATGACCTTTGTGGCACCTCTAGGTCTAGGGTTTTAGTTAATGCCCGCCAG
>CAIJHZ010000127.1 GCA_903820565.1 uncultured Actinomycetes bacterium | reverse complement strand
GGATACGGTTTTTCTAAATGCGATTGATGAATTAGGTCTTTCGATCACTGAAGCTGTCGCTGCGACCTCGACCCGTGCGGCACAGCGAATCGGTTTGAGCAACCGCGGAGAAATTGCAGTTGGCAATAAGGCTGACTTACTGAGTTACAACAAAGACGATAGTTCGATCACGTTGATTAATTAGTAAGGGTTACCTTCGATAAACCTGCCGGAGAATCTGGGTCGTAACCCGATGCAACTGAAAATTCCAAGGCAAAACGCTGTAAAACCATAGCATCTACCAATGTCGAAGTAATTTCATCGTCACAGTTGGAACCAGCAAGAACAAGGTCATCGCCCTCTGGCGTTCCGCCGTTTCCAATCCAGAATATCCTAGAACTTGTTGTGCGAATCTTTGTTGTTGCTTCAGTAATTGAAGCGGCTGGCATGTGTGCTGGTGCCACAATAAATACTTGTGTTTCTGCGGTCAGCGCTGAGATAGGGCCATGCAGATAATCAGCGGTTGATAAGCCTTGTACAGAAATTTTGCAGGTTTCCTGAATCTTCAACGCAGCTTCACGTGCATTTGGATATGCAAAGCCACGGCCAAGAATTACTAACTCCTTGTAACGGGATACAGCAGACACAGCCTTTGATACAAGATCGGCGGTCTCTGCAATACGTCTTGCCTCGCTAATAATTTGTGATGCATTAACCGCTTTGCCGATCCAGGTTGCAACTAATAAGTAAGAGATCAATAGCTGCGCGTTGTACGACTTAGTTGCGGCAACGGCTAATTCGGGGCCAGCAAGGAGTGAGAAATGATTGTGAGCAATCTTTGCTAATGGGGATGACTCATCATTGGTCATGGCAATGATGTAGGCGCTTGCCTCGCGTGCTGCAGTTGCAAATTTAACTAAGTCTGGTGATTGGCCACTTTGACTAATTGCGACTACTAGCGTTTTTGAATACTTTAATTGTGAGTGATAAACCGTGACAGATGATGGTGAAGTCAAGCCAACAGGTAGCCCGATTTGGGTTTCAATCAAATACTTCAAATAGTGAGCAGCGTTATCTGATGTACCGCGTGCCAAGATCAATACAGATTGAATCTCTTCGTCTACTAATACATTCTTAATCGAAGTGAAGGCGTCTGTGTTGTTCAGAATAGCTGTGAATACCTTTGGGGTTTCAGCAATCTCTGAAGCCATAATTGCACCTAAGTTGCTCATAGGGCTATCTTTCCATAGTCCTTCAAGTATCCTTCACGTCATGGCCAGCAAAGAAGTACTTACAGTCGATTTAGGCCAATCCGGGTGTCGTATACGGCAGGGTGATTTTGAAGTATCCAGTGATCGAGGCAAGCTGGCTGGAGAAATGCCACTGCCTGCGCTGCAAGCAGTATTCGAATCTGTTCAGAAATTATCAGCAGACGTAGTTGCGCTGTCATGTACGGGATTTAATGGAATCGTTCTTGAGCCAGAAAAATATGGCGCTCTGTGTGCTGAATTCTTTGGAGCCACAAAGGTTGCTGTCATAGATGACGGATTTGCAGGTTTTGTTGGTGCACTTAATGGTCGCAATGGTGTTGTTTTATCAATTGGTGGCGGAGTTGTTTCTGTTGGTGGTCACAACGGACATTTTGCCCATCGCGATGGATTTGGAAGCACCTTTGGCGATGAAGGTGGTGGATTCTGGCTAGGAAAATTAGCAATCACTAAGGCTCTGGGTATTCGCCAAGGTCGTGGCGATGATCAAGAAATGCTTACCTATTTTGCCGATGAATGTATTAGCTACGATTCATTGTCCGTCAAAAATGGAACTGAAGCAGCAACATTTGCTATTAAAACTGCACAGAAGGTATTGGATGCTGCAGATGCGGGAGTTTCAACTGCAACAGCAATTGTTGATGAAGGTGCTTTTCTATTAGCACAGACAGTTGTTTCCACCTGGTACGGATCTGGTGGGAGTAAATCTGACTCTCCAGAAATAGTTATCCAAGGTGGTATCGCCCGCAATGCAACATACGCGACAAAAATTGCATTGGAAATAAATGAAAAGCTTCCTCATGCAATAGTCGTGAAATCTGCTGGTGATAATTTAGATGGAGCACTGTGGATTGCAAACAACATGCCACAGGATGCACCACCGCTAATGCGGTGGAATAGATAAAACTAAAATCTCCCCTCTCGCACGAAGTATGTGCGAGAAGAGAGATATCAGTGGTAGCCCCGAAGGGATTCGAACCCTCGTAGCTGACTTGAGAAGCCAGAGTCCTAGGCCGCTAGACGACGGGGCCAT
>CAIJHZ010000126.1 GCA_903820565.1 uncultured Actinomycetes bacterium | reverse complement strand
TAGAGCTCACAGAAGGTATGCGCTTTGATAAGGGTTACATCTCTCCATACTTTGTAACTGATCAGGATCGCATGGAAGTCGTCCTTGAAGATGCCTACGTATTGATCGCTAACTCAAAGATTGCAAACATTAAAGATCTAGTGCCAGTACTTGAAAAGGTTATGCAATCAGGCAAGCCGCTTTTGATCATTGCTGAAGATGTAGAAGGCGAAGCGCTCGCAACACTAGTTGTTAACAAGATCCGCGGAACATTCCGTTCAGCAGCTGTTAAGGCACCTGGCTTTGGAGACCGTCGCAAGGCGATGCTGCAGGACATTGCAATCCTTACAGGTGCAACTGTTATTTCAGAAGAAGTTGGACTTCGTCTAGATGCAGCAGAGCTTGAACTATTGGGCAAGGCTCGCAAGGTTGTAATCAGCAAAGAAGAGACAACAATTGTTGAAGGCGCTGGCGATGATGCTCAGATTAAGGGTCGCGTTCAGCAGATTCGTAATGAAATTGAAGCATCTGATTCAGATTATGACCGCGAGAAGTTGCAAGAGCGTCTCGCAAAGCTTGCTGGTGGCGTAGCTGTTATCAAGGCCGGTGCTGCAACTGAGGTTGAACTCAAGGAGCGCAAGCACCGCATTGAAGATGCAGTTCGCAATGCAAAGGCTGCTGTAGAAGAAGGAATCGTTGCCGGTGGTGGCGTTGCACTTTTGCAAGCAGGCGCAGCAGTGTTCAAGCGTCTAACTGAATTAACAGGTGATGAAGCAACTGGTGCAAAGATTGTTGAATATGCAATCGAAGCTCCAATCAAGCAGATTGCAGTTAACGCAGGACTTGAAGGCGGAGTTGTTGTAGAAAAAGTTCGCCATCTTCCAACAGGACAAGGACTAAACGCCGCAACTGGTGAATATGTAGACATGATCAAATCAGGAATCATTGATCCAGCAAAGGTGACACGTTCTGCATTGCAAAATGCTGCATCAATTGCTGCACTATTTATTACAACAGAAGCAGTTATTGCAGATAAGCCTGAAAAGGCTGCTGCTGCCCCACAAGGCGGCGGAGATATGGACTTCTAAAGCCCACTTTTAAACAGTAGTTACGCGTAACGCCGTCTTCAATTAACATGAAGGCGGCGTTCTGCTTTACCCTTAGCCCATGCCTAAGAAATCCTTAACTCCAAAAAAGGAGTCTCCTAAAAAGGAGAAGACATCAACAAGCACAGTTGTTGCTTTTGATGCCAAGGATCTTGCCCGAAATGCAGCGCTAGAGGTTGCAGAACAACGCGATCAAGTTGGCGGTTTTGTTTCAGTTGATTTTGATGACGACAATCGTGTTGCGACATATTTATTTGAAGCAAAACTTTCGGGATACAGAGGGTGGCGTTGGTGCATCACCATTGCAAAGGTTGATGCAGATGCAACTCCAACAATTTGTGATGTTGTAGTTCTGCCCGGGCCTGATGCGCTACGTGCGCCAGAATGGATTCCCTATCGCGACAGAATTTTGCCGGGCGATGTTGGCGTCGGAGACATTGTTCCAAGCTCATTAGATGACACACGTTTAGTTGCAGGCGAACAAGCGTTGCCACAGGATGAAGATTTAGATACCGCAATGGCTATCGAACTTGGTTTAGGTCGTGCGCGCGTGATGTCTATCGAAGGTCGCGATCAAGCGGCTAAGCGTTGGTATGACGGAGAGCGCGGACCAAACGCACCAGTTGCTCAGTCAGCACCAAAGCCTTGTCATAGTTGTGGCTTTTTTATTCCTATTGCTGGTTCATTACGATCAACATTTGGCGTATGTGCCAACGCAATCGCACCTGATGATGCACGCGTAGTGAGCGTGGATCATGGCTGCGGAGCACATTCGGAAGCGACCTTCACGGAGCCAGTGTTAAACTAAGCACCTGCTATCGCACCCGCGATATCGATTAATACCAATAAAGAAAACTAGCAAGGAGCCCACCATGCCTACAGGACGCGTTAAATGGTTCTCATTAGAAAAAGGTTTTGGCTTCATTGCAAATGATGAAGGCGAAGATGTTTATCTAGCTGCTACATCACTTCCAGAAGGTGTTGCAACAGTTAAGCCTGGAACAAAGCTTGAGTTTTCTATTGCTGATAGTCGTAAAGGCCCACAAGCATTATCAGTGCACATTATTGATGCACCACCATCATTAGTTGAAAACTCACGTGTTAACAGTGATGACCTTGCCGCAATGATTGAGGACACAATCAAGATGCTGGATAAAGTTGGAAATGGTTTGCGCCATGGACGTCATCCAAATGCACAAGAAGCAGATCGTCTAGGTCGCGTGTTGCGCGGAATTGCTACTGCTCTAGGGGCATAAAGACTTCCCCTTTAGTTTTTAAGTTAGAGCCCGCTTCGTCGTTCACGACGAACTGTGTAACGAACACCTAATAAGCCAAGCACGACACCGCTGACGCATGTCCAAAGAATTTTGGCATCTGCATTAACGGCAAGGGCGATCACCCCAGCTATGGCCCAGCAAATAATCCCAATAACGACTAGAGTTACTGCATTGCGTAGTCGAGTAGTCATGGAAGTAGAGTAATGGGATTTAAGGTTAAAGAGGATGGTAATTGGCGTTCATTTCGCCACCGTAATTACCGAATACTTTTTCCGGCTAACGCAGTTTCCAATATCGGTAGTTGGGCCCAGCGCATTGCGCAAGATTGGCTTGTGCTAGAGCTAACCAATAACAATGGAACTTATTTAGGTTTAGTAACAGCAGTTCAATTTGCGCCAGTTTTGCTTTTTTCTCTGCATGGCGGAAAATTGGCGGACAGATTCGATAAACGTAAAGTTTTGATCCTGACAAATATAATTGGTGGATCAGCTTCGCTCGGATTAGGCGCACTTGTCATCACAGAGCACATTCAGTTGT
>CAIJHZ010000125.1 GCA_903820565.1 uncultured Actinomycetes bacterium | reverse complement strand
CTGGGAGGATTTTAAGTCCTCTGCCTCTGCCATTGGGCTATCGGGGCATTTCTAACTATTGAACAACGGAGGCAAATCTACCGCCCTTTTTGAGTACAGATTCCAACATTGGTCGGGTCAGCTTTCCGGTAAATGTGTTCTGCTGACTTGGGTGGTAACTGGCTAATAGCAAGTATTCGCGGCCGTTATGGGTGTATTTCAGTGATGCACCATGGGCGAACTTAACTTTCTTTATTGGGTGGCCCATTTGCTTTAAGGTCTTGAAGATCGCATCCCATGCAAATGAACCCAGGCCAATAATGGCCTTTGTCGTTGCGATTGATAGTTCAAGATCTCGCAGAAAGTAAGGCGCACACATATCGCGCTCTTCATTAAGTGGCTTGTTACCAGGAGGTGCGCATCTAACAACACAAATGATTCTGGTGTCCTTTAACTTTTGTCCATCATCAACCGACGTACTTGTCGCAATCTTTGCGATACCGATTTTATGCAGCGCGCCATATAGCCAATCCCCCGAAGAATCTCCTGTGAAAATTCGTCCAGTTCTATTGGCACCATGTGCGCCAGGTGCTAATCCAACAATTAACAACTTCGGTTTATCTGATCCAAATCCTGGAATTGCTTTACCCCAATAATCTTGATCTTCATAAGACTTTCGTTTAACAACGGCCACCTCTTCTCGCCATTGAACAAGTCGAGGACATTTGTGGCAGCCAATAATTTCTTTGTCCAGCAAAGGTAAAGATTTAGCCGTGGACAAGCGATCTAGCCATTCCATCTAAAATATCTGATTCTGATGCTACGAACTCTGTGGCACCCGTTGCCTTCATTATTTCTGAAAGCACGAGCGCGCCTGCTGCAATTACATCGACGCGTCCAGGGTGCATATAACCGAGTCCTAAACGTTGCTCGCGGTTTTGTGTTAAAAACATTGCTGATGCTTCGTGAACTTGTGTGGCAGAAATTCGTGCAAGATGAATTGCATAGCGGTCGTATTCATTCAGCTCTAAGGCAGCGGCTGCAACTGTTGTTGCTGTACCTGCCACGGCTACCAAGGTTTTTGCTTGTGTAATAGGCACTTCAGCAGCTGCTTGCGCGATGGCTACTTGAATATCTGCACTTGCTGCTTCGATTTGTTCTTTAGTTGCTGGGTCATTAGCAAAGTGGCGCTCAGACATTCGAACACAGCCAACATTTACACTTCTGGCAGACTCGACTGATGTTGTACCAAAAACAAACTCTGTAGATCCCCCGCCGATATCTACTACTAAGAATGGCCCTTCTGAAGGGTCTAAATCTTGAATCGCTCCTGCAAAAGACAGAGCTGCTTCTTCATCACCGCTGATTACTTCGGGTTCTATGCCTAAGCGTTCGCGAACACCATCAACAAATAGATGGCGGTTTGTGGCATCACGAGTAGCACTGGTTGCACAGAAGCGAATCTTTTCTACCCCGCGCTTGGCAATCTCTGCAGCAAACTTATCAACTGCTGCAAGTGTGCGTGCGATTGCATCTGGGTGGAACTGACCTGTTTGATCCACGCCTTGTCCTAAACGAACAATCTCCATCTCGCGAATAACTTCGCGAAAGTTATTTCCATTAATATCTGCAATTAATAAACGAATTGAATTTGTACCACAATCAATGGCTGCTACTCGCATGGGTTGCTCTTCCACCATTCTGGTAACTTTGCTAGCGCTTCATCACCTAATGGATTCACATCTGGGCCAGCTGCAAGCGAATGAGCTACTAACGAATGTAGGCATTTAACGCGATTAGGCATTCCGCCCGCTGACACATCTTCTACTTCAGGAACATCAATACCCAGCGCAGATCGAGATGCAATGTAATCATCATGTGCAGCGTGATATGCGCCAGCTAATTCGGCATCAGTTTCGAGCCGATCATTCATTTCGCCCATTAATCCAGTTGTTTCAAGGGTAGAAATCATCGCTGTTAAACGAGGGCAGGTAGCGTAATAAAAGGTTGGAAAAGGGGTGCCATCTTCTAGCCGCGGTGGGGTTTCAACTACTGCGGGCTTTCCGCACGGGCAGCGGTAGGCAATTGCATGAACATCACGTGGTGTACGACCTAGTTGGGACTCAATGCAATCAAGATCTGATTGGGTTACTTCGCGCATTAATTTCCAGTCTCGCTAATTGATGCAATCAACCTGGCATACCACGGTTGTCCATCCACAAGTGCGCTAGCAATTTTAGTTGTGCTGTTTTGTGTTCCATCAGTTTTTCCCTCAGTAACAATGTACTGACGCTCACCTGGTAATACGAAGTGCAAACGTTCGCGGGCCTGCGATTTAATGTATTCAGGATCCTGCCACAGTAGTAACTCTTCGCGAGCTTTCTGCAAAGCAGAATGATCCGCGGAAAGTTGTGACTGCAATGCACTTATCTGTGCTCGTTGTGTGAAGTAATGCTTCACGGGCGGAGCGATAGTTAATGTAAAAATGAAGATAAGAGCCGTTAGCGCTAAAAGGCGATTCGAGGAACGTCGACGACCGAAGTGAAGTTGACGGCGTGCCATAACTTTTTCTTACGCCTTGAAACGTGGGAATGCGTCACGACCTGCGTAACGTCCACCCTCGGCTAGTTCTTCTTCAATGCGAAGAAGTTGGTTGTACTTTGCAACGCGTTCTGTGCGTGCTGGTGCACCTGTCTTGATCTGGCCACAATTAAGGGCAACGGCTAAGTCAGCAATTGTTGTGTCTTCTGTTTCACCGGAACGGTGGCTCATCATGGTGCGGTAATCAGCCCGGTGTGCCATATCAACTGCATCGATTGTCTCGGTAAGAGTTCCAATCTGATTTACCTTAACTAATAGTGCATTTGCTGTGTTTCCAGCGATTCCCTTTGCAAGGCGCTCAGGGTTAGTAACAAATAGGTCATCTCCAACGATCTGGATGCGTGAACCAAGGACCTTAGTCATCTGTGTCCAACCAGCCCAGTCTTCTTCGTTAAGAGGATCTTCGATGGAAACGATTGGATAGGCATCAACTAGCGATGTGTAATACGCAATCATTTCATCAGAAGTTTTCAGGGCACCTTCAAATTTATACTTACCGTTTTCGTGGAACTCAGTTGCCGCTACATCCATGGCAAGTGCGATCTCTGAACCTGGCTTAAATCCTGCAGCTTCAATTGCTTCTAGGATTAAGTCAAGGGCTGCTCGGTTGCTATCTAGGTTAGGAGCAAATCCGCCTTCATCGCCAACAGAGGTTGCAAGTCCGCGCTTTTTCAAAACAGCCTTTAGCGCGTGATAGATCTCGGCGCTCCAGCGAACTGATTCGCGGAATGTTGGTGCACCGATTGGTGCGATCATAAACTCTTGAATATCAACATTGGTATCTGCATGTGCACCACCATTGAGAATGTTCATCATCGGTACTGGCAGCACATGTGCATTTGGTCCGCCTAAGTAGCGAAATAAAGAAAGATCTGCAGATTCAGCAGATGCTTTAGCAACTACAAGTGATGCACCAAGAATTGCATTTGCACCAAGACGTGACTTGTTCTTTGTGCCATCTAGCTCGATCATTGCTGCATCGATAAGACGCTGATCTTGTGAATCAAAACCAATAATCGCTGAAGCGATTTCATCATTAACAAAGGCAACTGCCTTTTCAACACCTTTGCCAAGATAACGCTTGCCACCATCGCGAAGTTCAGCAGCTTCAAAGGCACCAGTTGATGCACCGCTTGGAACCGCTGCACGTGCTTGTGTGCCATCTTCTAATTCAATTTCGACTTCAACCGTTGGATTTCCACGGGAGTCTAGAATTTCACGGGCTGCTAATGCTTCGATAATCGCCATTGCGTATCTCCTTGGGTTCTTAAACTTTGGCCGACCTCAACGCTGAAATGGCACCGTACGTAATAAAGCCAATCCTACCGCGAGTTATGCAGGCCCAATCTGTTGGGCGATCCGCATGGCTTCTTTGCGTAAAGCGGCTTCGGCATCAATCCCATTGGCATTGGCCCACGCAATTACTGCAAGCAGGGCTTGGCCCACAGAGCCTTCATCTGCTGGTCCATCAATTGAAATGCTGTCAGGTGTAGAAACGGCAACATTGTATTTTTCTGCGCGATACAACAATTTTTCAACCAAGGGCAAAGCGGGTTGGGACATTGCAACCCCATCTAATGGAGATGTGCGGCCCTTTTCCTTTTTCTTGATTTCTTCCCAATTTTCAAGAACTTCTTGCGAATCTCGAACTTCAACGCCTGCAAAAACATGGGGGTGTCTGCGTATTAATTTATCTGCAATACCTTGTGCAACATCTTCAATCGAAAAAGGATCTGTTGGATGTTCTTCAGCCATTCGTGCATGGAAATACACCTGAAGCAAAACATCACCTAACTCTTCACGCATATCGACACGGCTGCCAGATTGCACAGCATCTACAAATTCGTAGGACTCTTCCAATAAGTATTTAAGAAGGGAGTCGTGTGTTTGCTCTGCATCCCAAGGACAACCACCTGGTGAACGCAAAGTGTTCATTACTTCAACAAGGCGTTGAAGCTGTGATCCTTGCATGGTGACTGCTAGTTAACTATTGAAGCTCTAGTTACCAGGTGGTGTTACCGCCGAAGATGCTGGATCATCAGCAACAATATCTGCTACTTCTGGATCCCATTTTCCATAGCGAGGGTTAACCGTTACGCCAAGCTCTTTTGCCTTAGCAACAATTAGCTTCTGAATCTCAGATCCAACTTGATCCTGTGCAACGCCACTTGCAACTACCACTTGGCCAACCTTGTCTGAAAATAAGACTGCTTCGATATATATATCAAGATCTTGTGAAGCAATTCCTGCATTAACTAGTGCTGTTGGCATAGCTTCTTCGCCACCAACTTGTGTAACTATGGCTGCGCGGCGAGTATCGATCTCTGCTTTTGTTACAGTGATCTTTAATTCTTTACCAACTTCACGCAAAAGTGCGCTGAGCAAGTGGAAACGTAGTTGGCCACGATTGAGTTCTTCACCTGTTTGTAGTTGCATCTGGGTTGTGTCAACTTTTGTGCGTTCAGAAATAATTGAATCAATACTTCCCTGCACTGTTGTTTGCGTAATCTTGGTATCACCGAGCGTTGCTGCGGCTCCAACTTGTGAGCAACCAGTTAACAAGAGTGCTGCTACTGCCATCATTGCAAGAATCTTCTTCACTGTGAGCTCGCTTTCGATACTTCGCTTAGTTGGTTGAGGGCCTCAACGACCCAGGCCAGGAGAGAAGTATCCACTATTTCAGGTGCATTCTCGGACGGATTCCATGCGGCCGCCTTCGGTAATGCCACTAAAACCGTGCTTGCTGCACCTTTATATAGCGAACCTGGATACAAACGTGCCAGACGCAACTGTCGAGATTCGGGCAAAACCAATGGGGCCAATCGAAGGAATTTGCCCTGTACGACGACTTCGGTCAACTTCACAGATTTTGCTTGGGCACGCAATGCCGCAACACCTAATAACGCTTTCGCTTCTTCAGGCAGATCACCAAATCGATCCACTAATTCCGCTTCAATTGAGGAAACATCACTTGGGGATTTCACATCAGCTAAACGTCGATACAAATCAAGGCGCAATCTTTCACCCGGAACATAATCAGAGGATAAATGCGCATTGATCGGAAGTTCGACTTTGCATT
>CAIJHZ010000124.1 GCA_903820565.1 uncultured Actinomycetes bacterium | reverse complement strand
ATCCAATGAAGAAGGTTCTAACCGTTGATATTCACGCAACAAGCCCAGCAGGCCCACTTGCGATGTTCATTACTAAAGAATTATTTGTTTCTGGCGTAAAAGCTGACGACATTAAAGAAAGCTAATGTCAGAAGTAGTTTACTCAACAACAGTTACAGCAGTTGGTGAGTTAGTACCCGACTTTGCTGAACAAGGTGTCCTTGTCTTTTTTGGCGAAAACGCACCTACCGAGCTGCATGAATTTTCAATAATTCACACACCCGATGTGCAAACTCGTGCCCCGCAAGTGGGAGACACAATCACGCTTGCAAACAACGAGTACAACGTTTTAGCCGTTGGCTCTGTTGCTAGCGACAACCTTTTAAATCTTGGCCATTTAGATCTGAAGGCAAACGGGTTATTAGAACCTGAAATGCCCGGAGATGTAAATGTAGAAGCAACGGTGCTTCCCACAGTACAAATCGGAGATCGCTTAATCGTGATCTCTCATCCCTAGAAAAGAGCACACGGTGTCTTACTCAACTCGTTTACGAGAGCACGCTAAGAAAATTGGTCGCGATACACGCATCGCACTTGTTGGCGCAGGCCAAATGGGTCGAGGCTTTGGTAATCAACTAGGTCACATGGATGGCATTGCACTCTCTGTCGTCATCGACATTGATCCAGAGCGCATCAAGATTGTCTACGCAGACCTTGGTATCACCGACATCGTATTTAGCGATGATAAAGATGTTTTGTCTAAGGCGATCCTTGAAGGCAAGCACACCGGAACATCTAATTCTGAGATCGTTTCTGAGCTGCCTGTTGATGTTGTTGTAGAAGGCACCGGAATTCCAGATATTGGCGCACGAATCACGCACTCTTCTTTGCTTGCTAAGAAAGATGTTGCTGTTCTCAACGTTGAAATGGATGTAACTATTGGGCCGCTATTGCACAAGATCGCCCAAGATAACGGTGTGGTCTATGCCGTCTGCCACGGTGATGAGCCAGTAGAAGCGAAGGTATTAGTTGATTATGCACGCGATCTAAACTTTGAAATTGTCTGTGCCGGCAAGGGTAAGAACAACCCGTTTGAGCCACTGAGCAATCCAGATTCAGTGCGTGAGACAGCAATTAAAAAGAAGATGAACCCAAAGATGCTGTGCTCATTTACAGATGGTTCAAAGACCATGACTGAGATGGTGGCATTGGCAAACACAACAGGGTTGCAGCTTTCAAAGCGTGGCATGTATGGACCAGCATCATCTGTTAAGACATTGCAGGACACCTTTGCCCTACAAGCAGATGGTGGAGTGCTAGATCGCCCAGGTGTTGTTGATTACTGCACCGGCGATGTTGCACCAGGTGTGTTTGTTGTGGTTCGTCACAACGATCCATATATTGCCCACGAAATGAGTTATTTATCAATGGGTCCTGGTCCTTACTTTGCTTTGTATCGCCCATTCCACTTGGCATCTGTTGAAGCGCCAATTACTGTCTATCGCGCGATTTTGGACCGTGAATCATCACTGTTTGCACCACATCTAAACGCTGAAGTTGTGTGCATGACTAAGAAGGATTTAGCTGCAGGAGACAGCATCGATGGCATCGGCGGCTACACCGTTCGCGGTTATGCAGATAACGCACTTGATGCAAAGCGCGACAACTTAGTCCCAATCGGATTAGTTGCAGGTGCAAAGATCATCAAGCCAATCGGTGTTGGTGAACTTCT
>CAIJHZ010000123.1 GCA_903820565.1 uncultured Actinomycetes bacterium | reverse complement strand
CGTTGATTACTCCTTAAATAGAAAAGCCCCTGAGAAATCAGGGGCTTTTCTATTTACTAGAGGTCTATTTTTTCAAGTTAGCTAATCGATCCAGGATCGGTGGGTGCGAATAATGCACCGCAACATAAACAGGATGCGGGTTTAAGTTACTTAAGGATTCAACAGACAATTTCTTGAGCGCTGAATACATATGGTCCCGAGCACCTGGATATGTATCAATTGAATATTGATCTGCTTGGTATTCGTTGTGACGCGAGAAAGAGTTATTGATTAAGCCAAGAGCAGTTGATACCGGAGTAAATAGCATGAAGAAAGCAATCATTGATAAATGAAAGATTGGTGTCTCTGAGTCTGAACCAAGTGCCTTTGAGAGGTTTGGATTTCCAAGTAACCAACCAAGCAATGAAAAGATAACAAGAGTTTGAACATTGCTAAAAGCAAACATTGTGTACACATGCTTGCGCTTGTAGTGACCAACTTCGTGAGCCAGTACTGCAACTGTTTCCTTAGTTGTTAACTTTTCAATCAATGTGTCATACAAACCAATAATCTTTACTTTACCCATCCCAGAAAAGAAGGCATTAAGTTTTGTGGAACGCTTTGATGCATCCATCTCCCACAGTTTTGACAAGGGAAAGCCTTGAGATTGGCAGTAAGCCTCAACTTCAGAGCGAAGCTCACCCTCTGGAAGTGGCTTCAACTTGTTAAACATCGGCAAGAAAATTCGTGTGCCAAAGATAAACATAAACAAGGTAATGGCAGAGACTGCCAACCAACCGACAAGCCAGAAAGTTGATTGCAAACTCTCATAGATCCAAGCGATCAGCGCAATTACCGGCAGACCAAGAGCAACACTGAGCAATAGCTGCTTGATTGTGTCCATGACAAAGAGTTTCTTGGTCGTCTTGTTAAAGCCAAATTTTTCTTCGATAACAAAGGTTGAGTAATAAGAAATAGGAAGATTTCCGATCATTGAAACCAGTATCAAGACCCCAAAAAAGATGACTGTGACAAGCAAATCATTGCTATATCGGTCACGAATAGCTTGGTCTAGCCAAGCAAACCAACCCAAAATGATCGCTGAAAGCATCACTACAGTCGTAATTACCGTTGTCAGTGTTTCAACCTTGTACTTAGCAGTGCCGTATTCAAGGGATTTTGCATACTCATCTGGGTTATAGATCTCTGCTGCGACACCGGTTAATGCAACGTTCTTATTGCTTTCATTTAAGAAATCAATGACCCGGCCTGCGGCGAAATCAATCAGAATAAATGTAACGATCCCAAGTAGTAACCATTCAGACGTTGTCATTGCTTATCCTTTCAATGCTGCGCTAAGAGCGATTTCAACCATCGCATTCAATGATTTTTCGCGCTGCTCGGATGGCATTGATTCATGAGTAATGATGTGGTCTGAAACTGTTAACACTGCAAGAGCCCGTCGTTGTTTACGTGCGGCAATGGAATACAAAGCATTAGCTTCCATCTCAACACCAAGCACGCCATGCTGGATCAATTTTTGTGCAGAATCTGTTTCATCATAGAAATAATCCATTGAAGCAATTCCGCCGATATGAACATTTGGATTACCCTTAGATGCTTCATAAGCTGCTAGAAGGAGTTGGAAATCTGCATGAGGTGCAAAATCTAGGTTATTAGTAAATCGACGATTGATATTTGAATCCGTTGACGCAGTCATTGCAAGAATGACATCGCCAATCTTTGTCTTTTCGAGTAAGCCGCCACATGTTCCGATACGGATCGCTATCTGAACATCGTATTCATTGAAAAGTTCAGTTGCATAGATAGAAATTGATGGCAGACCCATGCCAGTTCCCATGACAGAAACTCGTTGGCCTTTATATGTTCCGGTGAAACCAAACATGTTGCGCACAGCATTGAACTGTGTGACATCTTCTAGGTAGTTATCTGCAATCCACTTAGCGCGCAGTGGGTCGCCAGGCAGAAGGATGCGATCGGCAATATCGCCTTTTTTAGCCGAGATATGTGGTGTGCTCATGAAGGGAGCCAACCACACCCAAGCCTGTTGGATGGGCTCTTTGGGCGATGAATTTAGGCTCAATTTGGAGCTGAAAACGGGGGAATTACCCCAATTCCCGACACGCCCGAGGGCCAAAAAGAGGGGATTTCGGGGTTTCCTGGGGGCCAAGAGGAGTAAAAGCATGGATTTGCCTCGCGTGAGCGGGTTGGGTTACCCTTCGCGTCTGCTCTTTTTTAGAGCTTCTTTGCCTGCGCTGTAAATAAGTTGCAAAACTTTTTACAGAACACATGCGAATCGGGTGCAACACACCCGACCGCGTGGGTCGGCAATTAAGCGTGAATAAAGATCAGTAACGAAGTTACGAATGGAGATGAAGTGCCAACAAT
>CAIJHZ010000122.1 GCA_903820565.1 uncultured Actinomycetes bacterium | reverse complement strand
CTCATGCGCGCATCAGTTGACTCTGTTCCGCAAATAACTAAATCAAATCTGCCCTTTTTAATAACTGCGGCCAAAACCGCTGATGTTGCGAGCGCATCAGCGCCAGCTAGTTGTGGATCTGTCACCAAGATCGCGTCATTAACTCCCATAGATAAAGCTTTGCGAACAGCTTCAGTTGCACGTTCTGGTCCCATTGAAATTACTGTGATGGTGTTACTGCCACCTTCTTCATTTCCGCCATGTGCTTCAGCGATACGCAACGCCTCTTCAACTGCGTACTCATCAAGATCGTTGAGAACTGCATCAACATTTTCACGATCAAGAATTCCATTGACCATTTTCTTTTCGGCCCACGAATCCGGGACCTGCTTTACGCATACGGCAATCTTCATAGGGCAAATGTTACTGGTCAGTAACCCTAAAGGCTACCCAGGCAGCAGATTTCACGCGAGGTTTGCCAACACGTAACCTCAACTTCTGCTTGAGGCCTGAGAACCACCCCAACCTAAGGCCATGAGTAAGCAGCTGCGGGTTGTAATCGTCACCGAATCCTTTCTCCCCCACATTAACGGTGTGACCAACTCAGTCCTGAGAGTTCTTGAGTACTTACGCAGCCAAGGCCATGAAGCTTTAGTGATCGCACCTGTAAGCGCCGGCGGAGTCAATGAGTACGCAGGTTTTAGAGTAAAACGTGTCCCAAGTATTGAAATGAAGGGAATGCTTCCTGTTGGCTTTCCTCAAAAAACTTTAGAACCATTGATTGATGGATTTTCTCCAGATGTTATTCACTTAGCCTCACCATTCTTTCTAGGAAATTACGCAGCCAGAATTGCAGAGAGATTACAAATTCCTACCCTGTCTATTTATCAAACTGACATCGCCGGTTTTGCTCGACACTACGGTCTAACAATTGCCCATGATTCACTTAAGAAGTGGGTTGCAAGAATTCACACACATACAACTAGAACCTTGGCTCCTTCAAATTGGTCATGTGAGGATCTCAAGAGTTCTGGTGTAAACAATGTCCAACTTTGGCAACGCGGTGTTGATTCAGTCAAGTTTTCTCCAGAAAAACGCGATATCAATTTGCGGTGCGAACTCCTGGGAAATCGTCCAGATAGAAAACTTGTTGGCTATGTTGGCCGTTTAGCTAATGAAAAGCGAATTGATGACCTCGCGGTTCTTGATAAGCGTGATGACATTCAGTTAGTCATAGTTGGTGAAGGACCAGCTCGCGCCAGGCTCGAACGCGAACTTCCTAATGCACGATTCGTTGGCTATCAAGGCGGCGAGGATCTTGCACGTTACTACGCATCGCTGGATATTTTTGTTCACACAGGAAAGCATGAAACATTCTGCCAATCGATCCAAGAGGCACTTGCATCGGGTGTTCCAGTAATTGCACCAAATTCTGGAGGTCCAACTGATTTAGTAAAGCATGGATGGACCGGATTCTTAATTGACACCTCTAATTCTTATTCACTTAACCACAGTGTTAATCAAATTCTGAATTCTTCAGAGCATAAATTGATGAGTGAGCGTGCAAGAGAATCTGTTATTCATCGCACTTGGGAGCTTGTAAATCGTCAGCTAATTGCGCATTACCAAGACTTGGTAATTGGCCAAGCGCAACTGGATGAGAGAGTCGCATGAGAATTGTTCATATTGCGAATTTTTATGGACCAAAGTCCGGTGGAATTAGGACAACTCTTCATGAGCTTGGATCTGGATACATTGCGCGTGGACATGAATTTACATACATCGTTCCTGGCAATGGCTTCTTTTGCGAGGAAAATTCCTATGGAAAGAAAATCACTGTTCCATCCATTGTGTTGCCCTTCAGCGGCGGATATCGAATTATCCGAAATAATCGTGATATCAAGAAATTGCTTATAACTCTGAAACCTGATGCACTCGAGGTTTCAGACCGATTCACATTATCCAAAGTTGGATTCTGGGCCAAAAAAAGAGGCATACATACAGTTGTCTTTAGCCATGAAACATTATCTGGGCTAGTTAAATCTTTTTTTAAATTAGAATTAAAGTGGTTTGTTAACTGGCATAACAAGATGCTAGCAAGTCGGTTCCATAATGTTATTGCAACAACAGAGTTTGCTTCTAAGGAATTCCGTGAGATCGAAACCAAAAACCTTTCTCATGTACCTCTTGGAGTAGACCTAGAGAACTTCTCCCCCTATAAGAGAAATGAAGCTTTACGAATTGAGCTTCTTAAAGGTGCAGATGTCCTGCTCTTACACTGTGGTCGAATGTCAAAAGAGAAAAATCCACAAAATTCGATTCTTGCACTCAAGGAATTACTTGCAGCAGGCGTAAATGCGCGATTGATTTTTGTAGGCATGGGGCCAATGTTTAAAAATCTCAAGGCTATCTCTAAGGACTTGCCTGTAACTTTTATGGGGTACATCG
>CAIJHZ010000121.1 GCA_903820565.1 uncultured Actinomycetes bacterium | reverse complement strand
CTTCTGCCATTTTTTATCTCCTAGTAGTCCTGGTTCTTCGGTGCGTACACAAAGTTCCAGCAGGAGAAAAATCCCTTACCCGTCGATCACGGAAAGCTATTCGCTACCCTCGCCGGAACAGGTCGAACAGTATCTTTTAGGTCTGCGATGAAGCAAATTGAGGCTTAGGAATGACCATCAAACAGGCTGGTAACTGATCCATCCTCAAAGACCTCACGAATAGCGCGGCCCAGAAGTGGAGCAATTGAAAGCACCGTCAAATTATCGAATTTTTGATCCTCAGTAATTGGCAAGGTATTTGTGATGACAACTTCAGATGCACGACTGTTCTTCAGACGATCTACTGCAGGACCGCTAAAGACTGCGTGAGTTGCAGCAATGATCACATCTGCAGCACCTGCATCAAATAACGCGTCCACTGCCTTTGTAATAGTGCCTGCTGTATCGATCATGTCATCAATAACTACGCATGTTTGTCCAACAACATCACCAACAACACGTCCTGTAATTGATTCATTAGGAATACGTGGGTCGCGAGTCTTGTGAATAAATGCGATTGGGCATCCACCAAGCAGATCTGACCAACGTTCTGCAACGCGAACCCGACCTGAGTCTGGCGAAACAATTGTTAAACGGGTGCGATCAACCTTGCTGCCAACATAATTTGCAAGCATTGGCAATGCGAACAAGTGATCCACAGGACCATCAAAGAAACCTTGGATTTGTGAAGTATGCAGGTCAACAGCCATCAAACGATCAGCACCTGCAGTTTTGAAAAGATCGGCTATCAAACGAGCTGTGATTGGTTCGCGGCCACGGCTTTTCTTATCCTGACGTGCGTAACCATAAAAAGGTGTAACCACTGTGATGCGCTTTGCAGATGCGCGCTTTAGGGCATCAATCATGATTAGCTGCTCCATGATCTGTTTGTTAACTGGATCTGTGTGGCTTTGGATAACAAATGCATCACAACCGCGAACTGATTCTTCGAAGCGGACAAAAATTTCACCGTTTGCAAAATCATAGGCAGACATTGGTGTTAATGGAATGCCAAGCTCGGCAGCCACTTCATCAGCTAGTTCGGGAAATCCGCGGCCTGCAAATAGGCGCAATCTCTTTTCAGAAGATAAACGGATTTCGCTCATGTATCTAGCCCTTCTTCGTACTTGCTTCGGCGGCTTGTGCGGATTTACTTCCTGGGCGCTTGCGCAGTACCCAATCTAATACATTTCTTTGCTTTGCTCGGCCAACTCCAATTGCGCCTGCTGGAACATCTTCTGTAATAACTGATCCAGCCGCTGTATATGCACCATCTCCAATAGTTACGGGTGCCACAAGCATTGTGTCGCTGCCGATTCGAACCTGATCGCCGACTGTGGTGTGATGTTTTTCAACTCCATCGTAATTAACAAAGATAGTTGCTGCGCCAATATTGCTACCTTCACCGATTGTTGCATCTCCAACATATGACAAATGTGGAATCTTTGAACCAGTGCCAACGACTGCATTTTTCATCTCAACAAATGCGCCGGCCTTGGTTGCATCACCTAGCTGTGTTCCTGCTCGCAAATAAGTAAATGGGCCCACTGTGGCACCTTCGCCAATTACCGTTTGGGTAGCGATTGATTCCAGCACCTGAGCGCCTTCTTTAACAAGGCAATCTGTAAGAGTGGTACGTGGTCCAATAACAGCCCCTGTTGCAACCTTTGTGGAACCAAGAAGAGCGGTACCTGGATGCAGAGTTACATCATTAGAAAGTTCAACTGTTGAATCAATCCACGTTGTTGTCGGATCAATAATTGTGACACCTGCGTGCATCCATTGATCGTTGATGCGATCTCGAAGCATTGCCGCGCTCTCTGCCAATTGGACTCGATCATTGACGCCAAGTGTTTCGGTGAAATCATCGATCATGATTGCTGCAATTGATTCGCCGGCGGACTTTAGAATCTCAATCACATCAGTTAAATACAATTCGCCTTGAGCATTCGCATTTGTTAAATTGCCAATTGATGCTACAAGCTTTTCTCCATCAAATGCGTACACACCACTGTTAATTTCATAAATAAATTTCTCGTCATCGGTAGCATCTTTTTCTTCAACGATGCGCAATAACTCGTCGCTATCGTCTCGAATGATGCGTCCATACCCAGTTGGTTCAGGATGTTCGGCAGTTAAGACAGATGCGGCAAATTTTCCTGCGGCATGCGCTGCAATAAACTGTGCCAATGAATCACCAGATAACAGCGGTGTATCGCCAGCTAAAACTAAGACTGTTCCTTTAGGAGCTGTGCCCGCGAGCGCTAATTGGGCAGCATGGCCTGTACCGCCGCGGTGTTCCTGAAAGACAGTTGTTGCTTGTGGTGCGATCTGTGCGATGTGCGCTTCTACTGCTTCGCGACCAGAACCAACAACAATTCGTAGTTCAGTTGGATTCAAGTGATTAACTGCGTGAAGAACATGTCCAAGTAGCGAACGTCCTGCCACGCTGTGAAGAACCTTAGGAGTTGCCGACTTCATGCGTGTGCCTTCGCCTGCGGCAAGGACGATCACGGTTTGTACGGTCACAACTGAAGTCTATCGGTGGCTCCGCCTTTTGTTTCGGCTTCGCTGATCGCTCCGCCACCAGGTATCGATCCTGGACCCTGGGCTTCAAAGGCCCATGTGCTAGCCACTACACAATGGCGGAACGCATATTCTCCCTCATAAATGGTGGTGCTCGCGACCATACATGGCTCTTATGCGGCAACTTCCTGGTGCGGGAAGGCCAATTCGGAGCTTTTCAGATTGCCAGGTCGTAAAGGTGGACATTTCCAGCACCGACGACGCCTGTAACTCCCTCAGCTTCGAGTGGTTACGACACCATTAGAGATGTGGAGGTTCTTGTTAGCCCTCTTTGCAACATTTGAATCATGCGTGACCAACATGATGGTAATTCCACTCTCTTTGTTTAAATTAACCAGCAAATCAATAATTTGATCCCTGGTCTCTTCATCCAGATTTCCTGTTGGTTCGTCAGCCAAGATGACTTCAGGATTCTTAACGAGTGCGCGGGCGATGGCCACACGCTGCTGTTGACCGCCTGATAGCTCTGAAGGAAAGTGATTTGCGCGATCCGACAATGCAACAGACTCTAATGCAGCAAGTGCTCGTCTCTCGCTCTCTAATTTTTTTATTCCCAGAGGCACTAAAGCAATCTGCACATTTTCAAGTGCAGTTAAGGTTGGAATTAAATTGTAGTTTTGAAAAATAAATCCAACTTTTTTAGCACGCACATTAGTCAACTTAGCTTCACCAAGTTTCTCTAGATCATCCTGATCGAGTGAGATCATCCCCGAAGTAGGCTTTTCTAAACCACCCAACATCTGCAGGAGAGTTGATTTTCCGCCACCAGTTGGACCTTGAATTGAAATGAAGTCACCACGGTTGATGTCGAGTGTGACATTTCTTAAAGCGGTTACTTTCTTATTGCTTTGACTAAAACTCTTAGACAGATCTTTAATTGAATAAAGAATGTTGTTTGTCATTACGCTACGCTCCTTAAAGCTACGGCGGGACTTAATCGAGACGCTTTCCAACTTCCATATGCACCGGCAATTAACCCACCTAAAATTGCAATCAGAACGCCCAGAATCAGAGTGGAAACATTCATTCCGATATGCAGTTTCAGAGTTGTGGCATTTTCAGCTGCGCGCCCAAAACCAGTACCTCGACCAGTGAAGCCTCCTGCTGGTGGTTGAAAGCCTGGCACTCCAGGCCCGCCAGGTCCCCCAGGAGCGGCTCCGCCAAATCTTCCTGGACTCACAACGGAAGCTGAAAGAGTCGGTGCAATCGTGTTTACAACAAAAATTCCAACAACTCCAATTGCTAAACCAATAATTGCCCCAAAAAAACTAGTGACTAGAGATTCACCCATAATTTGGCGAACTATTCGATTTGTCTTCCAACCAATCGCCTTCAAAGTGCCAAATTCACGAATTCTTCGCGTTACACCTGAAGAAGTAAAGAGAATCGCAATTAGAAATGCAACTAGCAATACGAATATTGATAGCCATTTGCTGAGTGCATTTACAAGCGATGATGCAGAACTAAGTGAGCCTGACAAGTTCTTAGCTAAATCTGCTTGTGAAGATACAGTTGAATCTGGAAGTAATGCCTCTATAGCTTTTTGTACAGAATCCGTATTGGATGAAGAATCTGCTGCTACATAAATATTTGTGACTAGATCAGGATTGCTAGATAAAGTTTGAGCTTGCGCAAGAGGAATATAGAGATTTGCGGAAGTTTCTGGTGATGAAGAGGCTGAAGAAACTATTCCCACTACTGTGAATGTTCCACTTCCGACAGAAACTGTTGACCCTACATCAATCTTTTGGGCAAGAGCATACGTACTGTCTGCTAATACATTTTGGGAATTTGCATCAGATGCTTGAAATATTCTTCCCTTATCAATATTCACACCACTTAGTGGACCAACATTTGTTAGAGAAGTATCAACGCCTTCAATAGAGGTCATATCAATATTGAAGTTTCCGCCACCAAATCCTCGCGGACGTGCGTTTGGATCCTGAGGCGTCGTGGGATTTGAGGCCGTGCCAGCAATACTTCCTTTAAAAATTATCTGATTTAGCTTTAAAGTTGCTGCAATTCTTGAAACCCCTTTTGTACTTTTAATTTGTTTTAAAGTTTGCCCATCAAAAGTGCCGGAAAAAATCGGTACAGTCAGGCGAGTTTGATTTAACGTACTTGCACCTGAGCTATCTGCGTTTTCAGGTCCAAAGTTGAAACCTCTTCCACCTTGAGTCGGTTGAATACTCTTGGTCACGCTTATGTCTGTGCCGATTCCGTACAAACCACTAAGGACTGTTTTCTGCGCGTCGCCAATTCCAGCCGAAGCCGCATTAACAACGATGATTAATCCAATAGAAGTTCCAAGAGCTACTGAAACGAGTAAGGTTTGGCGCTTTCGCTTACTAATTTCACGGCGCAGATAGGTGAAAAACATAGGAACCCTTCGACTTAGAAAGCTAAGAATAAGTCAATCTAAGGCTTTCCAGAGACTTTGGAAGAAATTATTGCTGTGAAAACACTGATAGAGCAGGCCCTTAGGAGATTACTTTCGCCCCAGCCACAGGTCCATATGCCCGCACAACGCTGCCCACTACCCCGCTAGCCGTTAATGCCACAGTTAAATCAAGGCCCGCATCAACATCTGCGACCAAGAACGCAACTGTTGGCCCCGACCCCGAAACGATTGCACCAAGGGCTCCGTACTCCTGACCAACATCTAGAACTAATCGCAGGGCTGGACGTAATGAACATGCCGCGGCTTGTAAATCATTGACAAGTGATTTGCCGACTTCTGCAGCATCGGCTGCCAAAAGTGCTTGCATTAATCCTTCATGAGTTTGAGGTTGAATAATTTCAAGCTCGGCGCGCAAGCGATCGCATTCGGCATAAATAGCTGGTGTTGATAATCCATGTGTCGATAGTGCGAGTACCCAGTTATATGTACCACGCGATAACGCCGCGGTTAATTGATCGCCATGTCCTGTACCAATTGCGGTGCCGCCACTGAGCATAAATGGAACATCGCTGCCAAGTTGCGTTGCTATTTCAACCATTTCTTCGCGAGTCATTCCGAGTGAGTACAAGTAATCAATACCAACAATTGTTGCTGCCGCATCTGCGCTGCCACCTGCCATACCACCTGCGACTGGAATCGATTTCTTAATTTCAATGTGCGCATCGACTGTCAAGTCATACTCTTTTGAAATAAGAGCCACTGCTTTTGCTGCCAAATTATTTGCATCTGCAGGAACACCATGAGTTTGCTCGCCAGAAATTGCAATTGTTAAACCTGCGCCAGGTTCGGTCAACTTTATGGTGACATCATCATAAATTGAAATAGCTTGAAATACAGAAACTAAGTTGTGATAGCCATCGGCCTCTTTTGGCCCAACAGATAATTGAAGGTTGACCTTTGCAGGTACGCGCACGGTCACACTTTTTACTGGCATGCGGTGACCCTATAACTGCAATTAGAAAATGTCAGGCGCAACGGCGGCAATCTTGCAAAAAGATTCAATCTGTAAAGCTTCACCTCGAAGTGTTGGATCGATTCCGGCTTTGATCAAAATTGCTTCGGCAGCCGAAGATGATCCATAGAGGCTAGAAAGGGCTGATCGCAGCATCTTTCGGCGCTGCGCAAAGGCGGCATCAATAATCGTAAAGACTTTTGCGCGCGATTCTTCGCTGCCGGCTGTTTCGCGACGGGTAAATCCAACCAACTTGGAATCAACATTTGGTGCTGGCCAAAAGATTGACCTAGAAACTGTACCCACATTTTTTACATCGGCCCACCATGCTGCTTTAACACTTGGGATCCCATACTCTTTGCCACCAGGTTTTGCTGCTAATCGATCTGCGACTTCGGCTTGCACCATAACTACACCAGTGCGAAGTGATGGAAATTTTTCAAGCAAGTGAAGTAGCACGGGCACTGAAACGTTGTATGGCAAGTTTGCAACTAAAACCGTTGGTGCAACCGGTAGATCGTGAACTGCTAAAGCATCTTTGTTTATAACAGTTAGGTTTTCGGGGTGTTCAAAGTGTTCGGCAACTGTAATCGGCAACTGCTGTGCCAGCCGGGAATCGATTTCAACTGCAATAACAGATTTAGCAACCTCTAACATCGCAAGGGTTAGTGATCCAAGACCTGGTCCGATTTCTAAGGCAATGTCATCACTTGTCACGCCAGCGGTTCGAACAATCTTTGTGCAAACATTTGAATCAATAACAAAATTTTGTCCCAGCGACTTAGATGGCTTTAAATCTAACTGCGCAGCAAGTTCGCGGATTTGTGCCGCACCTAGCAATGTCATGGCGCGAAAGAACCAAAGATGCGTTCGGCATTGCCGCCAAGTGCAGTTGCAAGCTCGGCTAAATCCTGATTTCGCTCTGCTGCCATTGCTCGCACAATGGTTGCAATCTGTGCAGGAGTATTGCTAGCCCCGCGGTGAGGGGCAGGAGCTAAGAAAGGAGAATCTGTTTCGACCAGTAATTGATCAATCGGAACAAGTTTTACCGCATCGCGTAATGCTGGCGCATTTTTGAAGGTCACAGTGCCAGCAAAGGAAAGGATGTAGCCACGTTCAATACAGGTTTTAGCCATTTCAACATCACCTGAAAAGCAATGAAACACAGTCTTTTCTGGGGCACCAACTTCAAGAAGAACAGATAAAACATCCTCATGCGAATCACGATCATGGATTACTAAGGCTTTGTTTGTCTTTTTCGCTAATTCGATGTGCCACTTAAAGGAATCCTGCTGGCGCTTTCGTAGTTCAGGTGGAGTACGAAAGTAATCAAGTCCTGTTTCGCCAATTGCTCGCACCCGTGGGTGTTGGGCTAACTCTTCAATGATTTTCAAATCTGCTGCCAGATCTGCAACAACAGGTGCTTCGTTGGGATGTAATGCAACCGCTGCAAGAACTGATGTGTTCCACTTTTCTGCAGCGCCAACACACCATTTGGATTGTTCTGCTGAATAACCAACCTGCACAATCCGATTCACATTCACGGAATTTGCTTCGGCGATAACATCGGCGACTTCTTGTGAATCAAAAGCCGCATCTGTAACGATTTCCATATGCGCATGCGAATCAACTGTTGGAACCGGTAAGGGTTCTGGCAATGGCGCGCGAGGTCTATCGATATCGCGATTGTGGCGATCAGCCATTGGTGTTTAGGCAGGAGTTTCTAGTCGTGGGAACAATACGGGCGTCTTGGTAACGGTTGCACCTGCTGGTAGCTGGCCCCAAGTGGCCACATCTGAAATCTTTTGTGAAGCTAGATCGCCAAGTGCGTTCTGTGCACCCAAGCTTTGCCACAAAATCTCACATGTTTGTGGCATTACAGGGTGCAGCAAAACCGCAAGTGCTCGTAATGATTCTGCGGTGTTATACAAAATTTCTTCAAGTTGAGCTTGGTTTGCGGGATCTTTGGCAAGAATCCAAGGCTCTTTGATTGTTACATAGCCATTAACTTGCTTACAGAAATCCATAATTGCCAAAATTCCACCTTGGAAATCAAGAGCGCACATTGCAGCATCTGCTTTTGCAACAGTTTCCTTCAATGCAGCCTCTAAACCTGCATCATGACTAACGGCTGGCAGCACGCCTGCACAGTACTTTTCGACCATTGCTGCGCTGCGAGAAGCCAAATTTCCAAAGTCATTTGCTAGTTCTGATGTGTAGCGGGCGCTCATATCTTCCCAAGAGAAAGAACCATCGGTACCAAATGGAATTGCGCGCAAGAAGTAATAACGGAATGCATCTACACCAAAATGATCCGTGATGTCTTTAGGGGCGATACCGGTTAGCTTGCTTTTGCTCATCTTTTCGCCACCGACTAATAACCAGCCGTGCGCAAAAACTTTCTTTGGCACTGCAAGACCTGCAGCCATCAACATCGCCGGCCAAATAACGGCGTGGAAACGCAAAATATCTTTTCCGACTAGGTGCACATCTGCTGGCCACGTTTGTGCAAACTTCTTGCCGCCATCAGAATCTGGTGCATCTGTTAATCCAACAGCCGTTGCATAGTTAAGCAACGCATCAAACCAAACATAAACAACTTGTTCTGTATCCCACGGCACTGGAATTCCCCAGTCAAATGTTGATCGTGAAATTGAAAGATCTGAAACTCCGCCCTCTAGAAATGACACAACTTCGTTGCGCGCACTTTCAGGTTGGCATGCTTCAGGATTATCTTTGTAATGAGCAAGCAGCGGTTCTACGAAAGCGGATAGCTTAAAGAACCAGTTGTTTTCATTTACTAATTCAATTGGCTTACTATGAATCGGGCAGCACTTGGCGCCATCAATTTCGATTAAATCGCCGGGAAGCTTGAACTCTTCGCATCCAACACAATATGGACCTTCATATTTGCCAGCATAAATGTGACCAGAATCCTTCAAAGATTGTAAAAACTTTTGGACCCGTTCGGTGTGACGCTTTTCAGTGGTGCGGATGAAGTCGTCATTAGCAATATTTAAATGTTCCCAATTTGGCTTCCATGCCTCTTGAACTAATTTATCGACCCACGCTTGCGGAGCAACATTATTGCTTTCTGCGGTGCGCATAACTTTCTGACCATGTTCATCTGTTCCAGTTAAAAACCAGACTGATTCACCCTTTTGGCGATGCCAACGAGTCAGAACGTCGCCGGCAACGGTTGTGTAAGCATGCCCGATATGAGGGGCATCGTTGACGTAATAAATCGGCGTCGTTAGGTAGAAAGACTTAGTCACTGGCTCATCTTATTGGCATCAACGACTGCGGCATAAACAAGCCGCTTTGCGATGCCAAACTCTTCGGCAACTGTTGCTATGGCAGCTTTTCGATCCATTCCGGCGGTCTCAAACTCTCGAACTCGGCCGACCATGTCTGCAGCCGTTAAAGATGCTGAATCGGTCGCGGCGCCAGCAATCACAACAGTTATTTCACCAAGGACTTCATTAGCCGATGCCCATGCAGAAAGTTCGCCCAGGGTTCCACGAATTGTTTCTTCATATCGTTTTGTCATTTCGCGACAGATTGCTCCTAGGCGATCTGCACTGAAGACACTAACTGCATCGACAAGTGAATCAGCAAGTCGATGCGGTGCTTCGAAGAAAATCATGGTGCGTTCTTCAAATCTCAGTTTTTCAAATGTTGCAATCCGTGCACCAGCTGTTCGTGGTGGAAATCCTTCGAAGGAAAAGCGATCTGTAGGAAGTCCCGATAATGCAACCGACATTGTGACTGCACTTGGACCAGGTATAACTGAGACTTCAATACCTTCGGCAATTGCATCTCGCATCAATCGAAAACCTGGATCACTAATTGTTGGCATTCCTGCATCTGAAACAACTAATACCGTCGCCCCGCTTTTGAGTTCAGTGATTAACTCACGAGTCCGGTCCTCTTCATTTCCTTCGAAGAAAGAGAGAACACGAGCGGTAAATGTCACCTGCACATCTGCACATAAGCGATGAAAGCGGCGCGAGTCCTCTGCCGCAATTATCGAAGCGTTTTCAATCGCACTTTTTAATCGTGGGCTGGCATCCCCTGGATTTCCCAAAGGGGTAGCGGCCAAGATAAGCGTCATGGGGTAATCCTCTCAGTAATTGTGAGTAAACGCCCATACTCTTGTCCTATGGCCGCCATTGCTCCGATCCTGATTGCACTTGCATCTTTTCTGCTCCGGATTTTCAATCTAAGAACACCCAAGGGACTTGTTTTTGATGAGGTTTACTACGTTGATGGCGCACGCGACCTTTTAAAATATGGCGTTGAAGTAAATGGTTCAAATCCGGAATTCATTGTTCACCCCCCAGTTGGTAAATGGCTGATTGCAAGTGGAATCAAGTTATTTGGCGACAATGAATTTGGCTGGAGATTTGCTTCGGCATTTTTTGGGACCCTTCTAATTCTGCTCTTTGCTCGCTTAATTCATGTTCTGTTCTATTCGCCACTATTAACAGCTTTGGGAGCATCGTTGATGGCTCTTGATGGATTGCTGTTGGTACATTCACGCACCGCGCTACTAGATCTGTTCTTAACTTTTTTCACACTATTAGGTGTGCTGTTGTGGCAACGCAATAGACATATCTGGGCAGGAATCGCATTTGGATTAGCAATTGGATGCAAATGGAGTGCAATCTATTTTGTCGCAATAATTGGATTAGTGGCTATCTATCAAATATTGATTGCGCACGACATCAGGAAATCTTTTAAACCTATTGCAGCAAAATTTGCCCAGTACGGATTGTTGCCAGTATTTGTTTATACCCTTACTTGGACCGGTTGGTTTATTTCTGATCGTGGCTGGAGTCGTCAGTGGTCTAGCAATCCATTGGTGTCCTGGTTTCACTATCACTCAGAAATGCTTAACTTTCATACTGGACTAACTGACAAGCATCCTTATCAAGCAAATCCGTGGAGTTGGCTCATCATGGGAAGGCCAACTTCATTTTTCTACGCCTCACCACAAGGATGCTCTTCAAAAAACTGTGCACAAGAAGTTCTGGCATTAGGTACGCCAATTTTATGGTGGCTTGGAACAGTCGCAATTGCAGTTGTCGTTGGGTATTGGATTAAATCACTTATCAATCATCGGATTGATGCGGCCGCAAACCTTGTCGTTATCGGTCTTGCGGCAGGCTACTTGCCGTGGTTTGCGATGCAACAGCGCACGGTTTTCTCTTTCTACGCCATCATCATTGAGCCGTTTTTGATCCTAGCCATTGTGTACTGCGCCAAATTATTGCTGGGTAGTGACTTGAAGCCAGTTATTTCACAATCAATTGTGGGCGGGCTATTGGCTGTCATCGTGCTCTGTTTTATCTTCTTTTTCCCATTATTTACAGGACAGGTAATTACCTACGAAGATTGGAACCTTCGAATGTGGTTTAGTTCGTGGATCTAATTACTCGTTAGCTGCGCGAGATTGATTTAAACGCTCAACTGCTTCATCAGCCAATTGTTGATCAAAGATTTCATCACGAGATGGTGATGCTGCTGCAAGTGCTTCGCGTTCAAGGCGTTCTTGCTCTTCACTCCATTGACCTGGAGTAGTCAAATCAATAACACGCTTAGCGGTGACCGCCTTTGGTGCATTGACGTAGGTTGGAACCGGAACTTCAGTTGGCTCCCAAGCGTTACGAACCGAGGCAGATCCTTTAGGCAAAATAACAACACCTTTTAATTCGCGTTCTGACAATGGAATCCAATGTTCTGTAGCTGGTTTTGGATTAACAACATCAACCAAGTTTGTTGCAGAAATGCCGGCGCTGCGTCGGTTCGACTGAGTAAGGCGACGCTTGTGTAATTGATCGGCAATTACATGTCGTCGAACATTTGCGATGTAAATAAACATCGCAGATAACGGGACTGCTGCGTAAATAAATGGCATCGTATTCATAATTCCACCTACACATGTTGTAATGAGTGAAAAAGCAATTATCGTAAATGTAATCCTGCGACGTAAAAGCGTTTGGCGAATCTTTGCTTCACGATCAAGATCGATGTTGATCGCTCCAGTACTTGTTGAACTTTGTGGAGACTGATTTGCTACTACTCGTAATGCACTTTTGAAACGTTCAACTGACTTTCCGGAAAACTCATTGCGGTCATGTATCCAACGGGGTGCAAAATAAGCGACCCACATACCGATGATCGCAATATAGATAAGTCCCGAAGTCATGATGGACAAATCTAAAGGAAGGGGTGATGCTTTTATGGGATTTGGGTGCTACTTAATTGCAGAATTTTCCTTAACAAAACAGATGTGATTTCGCCAATGACCATCGATGTGTAGGTACCTAGGTCGTTCACCTTCGAAGATGAAGCCTGCTTTTTCAGCTACCCGCCGACTTGAGGCGTTTTCTGGTCGTAGATTTATCTCAACACGATGCAGTTTTAGAACCTCGAAGGCGTACTGAGTTAGCATTCCAACTGCCGCGGTTGTATAGCCGCGATTAGCAAAATTACGATCAATCCAATATCCAATGTGTCCTCCACGCATCGCTCCATAAATAACTCCACCTAGCGATATTTGGCCGATGAGATTGGTGCCATGCCAGATTGCAAAGGAAAATGAGCGACCATTTCGGGCTTCATGATTGAGAATCTTGACCATTTCAAAATATGAGGGCAACTCTTTATAGCTATCTTCACTAATCGCAGGGATGGTGGCTTCCCAGGGCGAGAGCCAATCACGATTTTCAGCCCTTATGAGATTCCAATTTTTGCGATCCCGAAAACGTAATGGCCGTAAATAAATCTCTTCATTCTCTAAAAGGATTGGCCAGCCGGTGCTCATGTGACTAAATATATCGACGCTCAAGAACTACAACAGTGACCTGATCTCCAGTTTTCAGATTTGTATCAGTTTCAGAAATAGCAATAAACGCATTTGCATCAGACAAAGTTGATTGTTCATCTTGATCAGCTAGTGGTGTGACAGAATTTCCATCATCGGCCAAGCTAGCCCGAACGTAT
>CAIJHZ010000120.1 GCA_903820565.1 uncultured Actinomycetes bacterium | reverse complement strand
TGGTGAGAACACATCAACATATCCATCTCCACCATAAATGATGTAGTCAAGAGTTGTAAGTGTGTACTCGGTTGCATCCTTAGCAATTGCAGTTCCATCCAACTTAGTAACAGAAACAATTCTGCTTCCAAGTGGCTTCGATGAATCGAATGAGAACTTGAATCCAGAAATCTGTGGGAAGCGACCATCGGCTGGATAGTTACCACCAACGCCGTTTTCTAGCGCCTTCCAAAGATTTGCACCTGTAACAACTGTTGTTGCAACCTGGTTACCGAATGGGTAAACAGTGAGTGCATCACCAAGTGTCACATCAAGTGGACCAGTACCTGTGCGAACAAGTGCTGTGTTAGCTGGGATGTAAGTCTTTGCAGGGAATGTGTCGCGGATACCGCCACCATTTGAGATTGCAAAGTCTGTCTTGTACTTAGCGCGTAGCAAGTCTGCAATGTAAATACCCATTGGGTTTTCACCTGAACGCTCAACCGCTGGTGATCCTCCACGTGGGAATACGCCAGATACTTGACCGATCTTCACATCAAGCTTGCCTGTTAGTTGATCCTTGTACTTCTTAACGAGTGCAGCACCTGCTGCATCTTGTGTAGTTACAGTGCTAACAACACCAGTATTAATTGTTGGTGCTGCAGCCTTTAGAACGTGCTGCAATGAGGTTCCAACAACTTTTCCGTTACGAAGACACACTTGTGAACGTGTGTACTCGACGCCTGCGTTGCGAACTTCACCTAGAAGTACTGGTGCAGATGTGCGAGTTGATCCCTTGATTAGAGTTGAGAATGTCTGGTGGCTGTGACCACCATAAATAACATCTGCGCCCTTGATGTTTGCAGCAAGGCTGTTATACAGACCCTTTGCAACGCCATCTGAGTTTTCAGTCCAGCCTTGGTGGATTAGAACTACAACAACTTCTGCGCCTGCAGCACGTGCATCGGCAACAGCTTTGTTGATTCCAACTACACCTGGCTGAATATCGATGGTCTTCTTAGCTCCAGCTGCATCCTTGTAATCAAGGTTTCCTGGGAAAACCTGCTCGATTGTCTCTGGTGTGTTTGCACCAACTACACCAACCTTTACGCCTCCGCGCTCAATGATTGTGTATGCCTTTGCTGCCTTTGCACCTGACTTTAGAACAGCCAATGACTCGTCACCGTAGTTAGCGGTGACCCATTGGAAATCTGATGCTCCAATCACTTTTTGAACGTGAGCTAAGTTGCGATCATGTTCGTGGTTGCCAAAAGCAGAAACGTCAAGCTTAATCAAGTTAAGAGATTCAATTGTTGGCATTTCCTCAAACTCAGTTGAGATTGGAGGTGCTGCACCAATGTTGTCACCTGATGACAGAGAAATTGTTGCGGCTGACGCAGTGCGATCTGCTGCCCAGTTACTTGCCAATAGTGCTGTACCAAATGATGATCCAACTTCAATTGCACCGTGCAAATCGCTGAGCTGTAATAGTTGAACGTTCTTGTTTGCAGGTGATGCAACAGTTCCAAGTTCTGCAGCTGTGTAACTCTTCTTTGATGCAGTTGGCTTTGAGAAACCATATGCGTTAACAGCTTGTACAACTGGTGTACCTGCTGGTTGGCCAATAACAACTGGCATTGTTACAACGTTATTGTTCTTTACGGGAACAAAGATTGGGCATGAGCCCGCACCAGCTGAAACAACATAACCAGTAATTCCAGGTTCAACAGTTTCGCCAGGTATCCAGCGAACAACGACGCCCTTAGCGCCTAAATATGAGGTGACACTTGTCGGTGCATTCGGAAGTGAATACGTCACTGCCTGCGCGGTGGGTGCTAGTAATGAAACTAGCAGCGATGTAGCCAGGGCAATGCTGCCCAAGCTAAAGAATTTGCGGGATGAGAGGGTTTTGTTCATGGAGGAATTCAACCAATCCACAGTTTCCACGGCTATTTCAGTTGGTTACGGGATGATGACTTGAAGGTTAATTTTTAGCGTGTCCAGCCAGATTAAGGAGATCTTCTCTCAAAACTGACTTCTTGCGAGGTTTGCCATATGGTTCGCCGGCTTCGACTTCAGCTTCATTGATTTTTTGCCAGTGCTTTTGGGTTACAACGACTTGGTCGGTTAATAACTCTGAAATGTCGCCAGCGTTTTTAGGGCTCTTCAAGTCTTCAACGAGTAGCTGCATAACTGCTGCCGCATCTGATTTATTAGTGCCAATTACCCCTGATGGCCCGCGTTTTGCCCAGCCAACCACGTATAAATTCCCATTCACGTGGCCGTCGGTATTAACCACTTTGCCATTTTCATAGGGGACACCTTCGATACCGTGCGCGTGATACCCAATTGCGGTAATTACAAGGCCACATTTAATGGTTACATCGCCATTCGGAGTTGAATAAACAACTCCTTCAACTCGATCTGTGCCAAGAATCTGCTGAGGGGTATGTTGGAACAAGAACTCCATCGTCCGGTCGTTTTCTGTCTTTGGGTTTTCTGCAATTAACAACATCGCATCCAAATTACTTTTCACATCTTTTTCAGGAGCATCCCCCGCCCTAACAATCGCAGCCTCAATATCGCCCTTTTGCATCACAACATTTGTGTGCTCCAGCTTTGGAAGTTCGCGAAGCTCGGGAGAAGTAAATGCCGCATGTTCTGGCCCACGTCGAGCGCTGATGTAGACCTTGCGAATGTTGCTCTTCTTGAAGGCATCAAGTGCGTGATCTGCTGTATCAGTTGGATCTAACTCGCTTGGTTCTAACGCCAACATGCGGGCAACATCCATTGCAACATTTCCTGCACCAATGACAACTGCAGTGTCTGAATCTAGTGGTGTATCTACGCCAACAAAATCAGGATGTGCGTTATACCAAGGAACAAAAGTGGCTGCAGATAAAGATCCACGCAGACCTTCACCCGGAATTCCAAGAGTCTTACCTAGTGAAGAGCCTGTAGCAATAATTACAGCGTCGTACTTTTCTTGTAGCTGCGCAATAGCAATATCGTTTCCAATTTCAACATTTGCAAATAATCTAAAACTCTCTTGTGAAGCGATTTTTTCAAAGACCTTAGAAACAGTCTTAATCTTTGGGTGATCTGGAGCAACGCCGCTTCGAACCAAGCCCCACGGGGTTGGCAAGCGCTCAATCATGTCTATCTCAAATGTGCGATCATCATTAGCAAGGTTTTGTAGAGCTTGTGCAGCGAAATAGCCCGCAGGACCGGCACCAACAATTGCAACCCTGAATTTCAACGAATCGACTCCCTTGCTCATGCCCCATCTTTAAGGCAACTCTATCGCCTCATCTAAAACAGGTGTGCTATTGGATAGGCTTACTTCTAAGTTGCAATTGTGTGAGGAGTTTAGCTGTATGAAAATGCGGATGAGTTTGGTACGTGTATCTACACCAATAATTGCTGTGACTTTGTTGTTAGCACTTACAAGTTGCGGTTCAAAGGTTTCCGAAAAAGACTTGGCTGCATGTCAATCTGTGTGGGACGTCACCTCGCGTGCTCTCTCTTCTGCACCAAAGGCTACATACAACGACTCTGCTCTTGACCCAACTTTTGATGAGAAAATGGATCACTTCATGGCTCTCTCAAAAGCACGATCTGAAATTGTGGGTTTCGCAGCTGATGTGGATAGTGCAGAGTTGCGATTAGCCCTTATGGAATTTGCTTTAGGCACTGGTGAAATGGCCATAGAATTTTTAGACAATCCTCGAGGTCGAGGAACTCCTGGTATTACCAAATTCAACGATACCTTTAAAGTAGTAACTGAACTGTGCAAAAAATCAGGGTGGGAAAACTAGCCTCGACCGTGTGAAGTGCGTGAGCGTCGTGCAACAGCATCAACAGATACTGCAAGCAGCACAATCCCACCAGTGACCATGTAACGAATCGATGAGTTGAGGTTCATCAAAGTTAAGCCACTTGAAATTGAAGCGATAACGATCATTCCGAGTGGTGCTGCATAGGCACTTCCGCGACCACCGAAAAGGCTTGTTCCACCAATTACAGCTGCTGCAATTGCGTTGAGGTTGACGTCACCTGTTCCACTGCTCTGTGCTGCAGCTGCAAGACGTCCCGCTGCTAGTAATCCACCGATGGCACCAAGGGTTGAGCAGAGAATAAATACTGATGTGTAAATTCCTTTTACGTTGATACCTGCACGACGCGCAGCTTCGCGATTGCCACCAACTGCAAATACTGAATTTCCCCAACTTGTGCGACGTAATGCGTAATCCATGATTACAACTAAGGCAATAAAAAATACGAACATCCAGCCGACTCCGCGGGACTTGTTGAGGTACCAAGCAATCGTTCCGAGTGCAGCAGCCATGAATCCCGATTGCATTGCAAGAGAGGTTAGCGAAGGAGCAGAGAGTTCAGCCTTCCGACGAGTTGCTGCGCTGTAATAACCAAGTCCAAATCGCAACAGAGAAACTGCAACAGCAAGAATGTAAGAGAGTGTGTGCCCTATGTATGCCTGTTGGCCGAATTGAACAAGTGGAGATTCAAAGGGAAGGTTAATAGTTCCTGTAGCACCGAGTACAAAGAGTTGGAGACCAAGGAAACCAAGCAATCCCGCCAAGGTAATTACGAATGCAGGGACACCAATTCGGTTATAAATTTGACCATAAAGCCAGCCAATGAAAGCTCCCGCCGCAATAGAAAGAAGGATGCAGAACGCAAGTGGCAAGCCATTTCGAACAAATTGAACTGCGAAAATAGCCGCTGACAGACCGCTCATAGAGCCAACAGAGAGATCAATCTCGCCAACGAGGAGGACTAGAACGATTCCAAGGGCGAGAACGCCCACTGCTGCGCATTCCATTAAAAGATTGGAAAGATTGGCACTTGATAGGAAAAATGGGTTAAGCATTTGGAAAATTGTAGAAATAATGAACAGCCCAATAATGACGGGAAGGTTTCCGAGATCGCCAGACTTAATGCGGTCACGACTCTTCTTAATTGCCCCAGACAAGCCTGCATTGATAATCAGACGCTCATCTTGAAGGTCAGTTGGTTGTGCGCTCATTATTGATCTTGTCCTATCTCTTGTTAATTCTTACTTCGAATGTGCTTCTGCGCGCTGAGTAACGGCGTTATCAACCGATCCTGTAATTGCTTCAATCACTTCTTTACGAGAAGTGTCTTTTGCGTTAAACATTCCGTTGTTTCGTCCCAGCCGAAGGACTGCGATTCGATCTGAAACTGCAAAAATGTCATCCATATTGTGGCTAATAAGGATTACGGCAAGTCCTCTATCGCGAAGTCGTTCAATTAAATTAAGTACTTCTGCGGTCTGAGCAACACCGAGTGCCGCAGTTGGTTCGTCGAGCATGATGAGTTTAGGATTTCCAAGAAGTGATCGCGCAATTGCAACACTTTGGCGTTGGCCACCAGATAACGATGCGATTGGGATACGTACTGAAGGAATTTTTGCGCGCAACTGGCGAATGAGGTCCCAGGCGGTAGTTTCCATTGTTACTTCATCAAGGCGATGTGCGCGAAGCTGACGACCTAAAAATAAATTTTGTACTACATCAAGATTGTCGCAGAGAGCGAGATCTTGGAAAACTGTTGCGATTCCATGTTTGATTGATTCAGCAGGAGATCCAAGATGAACTTCTTTCCCAGCAATTTTTACTACACCCACATCTTGTGGATGAACACCTGCCAGAATTTTTACGAGAGTTGATTTACCTGCACCGTTGTCACCAACGAGTGCGACAACTTCGCCGGCTTTAATATCAAGCTCAACATCTGTGAGAGCTGCAACTGCACCAAAGTTCTTTGAGACGTTCTGAAGTGAAAGAACAGTTTCGCTTGTTAATGTCTGGCTGCTCATATTGATTCCTCTTGTTAATTGCGCAAGTTTGCTTGCTAATACTATTCAGAATTTTTACTCAACTTAATGTTTTTGGGCCAGCAACCATGTGAAATCGATTGCTGGCCCAAAACCAGTCCCTACTTAAGCAGGCTTATTACTTAATACCTAGCTTCTTACATCCAGCTGCATAGACACCTGTACATACGTCAGCTGCCTTGTACAGACCTGAATCAAATAGTTCAGCCTTGATGTTCTTAGCTGTAACTACTGTTGGTGTGAAGAGCTGTGAGTTGGTCTTGTACAGAACGCCAGTAGCCTTTGGCTTTGTTCCGTTCAAGTATCCAACTGCAATCTTTGCAGCACCTTCAGCAACGATCTTGATTGGCTTTGAGATTGTGTTGTACTGATCTCCAGCAACAATGCGCTGAATAGCAGCAACTTCAGCATCGTTACCTGTAACGAGTGGAAGTGGCTTCACGCCTGCAGCCTTAAGCGCCGCAATTGATCCTCCGCCAGTTCCGTCGTTAGCTGCAACTACGCCAACAATCTTTGAACCAAATTGTGTGATCTGTCCTGATACCCATGCTTGAGCCTTTGCAGGATCCCATGATGGAGTGTCGTACTGAGCAAGAACTTTGTACTTGCTTCCGGCAACTCCTGCGAGCATGCCCTTCTTGATAAGACCAGCAGCATTATCTGTTGGTGATCCACCAACAACAAGAATTCCGCCAGTTACTTTCTTTGCATCAAGTCCCTTAACCAATGACTGTGCAATTGCCTTACCGATGTATTCGTTGTCGAATGAGATGTAGAAGTCAGCAACTGCATCGATGATTGGGCGGTCGTAAGTAATTACGATTACCTTGGCTGCTTGTGCTGTCTTTACGATTGAAGCTGCTGCCTTAGCATCTACTGCATCGAGAACAATAACTTTTGCTCCCTGTGTAATTGCAGCGTTAGCTTGTGACTGCTGCTTTGCAGCATCTGAATCTGCGTTCTGGTAAAGAACTTCGCATGTTGGGCAAAGCTTCTTAACTGCTGCCTTAAAGAAAGGTGCATCTTGTTGTTCGTAACGTGTTGATGCGAGGTCTGGCATCAAGAACGCAATCTTGCCGCCAGCAGCGTTAGCTGGAGCAGCTGAAAGTGTCACAGCAACGAGTGCGAATGCACCGAGTACTGCGAAGATCTTCTTTGACTTCTGCATTGTTTCTCCTTGTTAGGTGGGCCCTGTGTGGGAACTCTTTTACTTCTCATTTGCAGTGGGTGCCACATCTATGGCGACTCCTGCTCCTTGTGCCGTAAGGTAATATAGATATCAAGGAAATAGTGAAAATAATCAGAATAATTGTGATTTATAACAAGATTGTTATAAAGTATTACCATTCGGGGTGGCTAAGTCGTGCATAATTCCCACCCTAAGCGTATTTTGAGTAAGGAGGTGGGTGTTTCATGTCTATGACCGAACCCACCACTGCGCGAGCCCTCCGCCAGCGGACCCTCCTGGATTACGTCCTAAAGGCTGGCTCTGTCACCTCAGCCGAACTGGCAACTGTTGCCGAATGCTCAATTATGACAATCCACCGCGATCTCGACGAACTAGCAAACCGCGGTCTTGTACGTAAATTCCATGGTGGTGTCTCAGCACTTCCAACAAGCGTTTTCGAATCGAGTTCAGCTTTCCGCATGCGTCGAGGCAACGAAGCTAAGGAAAAACTCGCACGTGAGGCAATCAAGTTTATCGAGCCAGGTATGTCCATCATGCTCGACGATTCAACAACGGTATTAGCACTTGCCCGATTACTTAATGATTTTGGGCCAATTACAGTTATTACAAATTACCGCCCCGCGATTGAAATTCTCTCCGATTGCCCTGATGTTCGATTAATCATTCTCGGCGGAACTTATTCACGAACTCATGATTCTTTTATTGGCGTTCCGAATATGACTGGCATTGAAAATTATGCTGTGGATGCAGTGTTCCTCTCAACCTCAACGATGCACGAAGGTATTACTTATCACCAAGAACACGATGTGGTTTTGATGAAACGAGCAATGCTCCATGCTGGCACTCGCAAATTCTTACTGATGGACGAATCTAAGATTGGCAAAACTTCACTTAACCGTTTTGTTCCTGCCTCTGATTTCACTGATGTTGTACTGACTGACGAAACACCGAAGGAAGTTATAAATCAGCTCCGTGAAGTCACCACAGTGCATATAGCACGATGAGAAAAGTCCATGAATAAAATTCTTTGCGCAGGAGATTTCTTTGTTCTCCCTGAATTATTTGAAAACGCTATTCGTGAGCGCCTGCCATTGCACGACTTAGAATTCACGCAGATCAAAACACAGTGGCCAATGGAACCTTTTCGAGATATTGATGGGGTCTCTGAAGCAAGCGGTAGCGTTTCAGAATTAATTGAAAAACTGCAAGGTGTTGAAATCGCAGCAACTCATCTAGCGCCTTTCTCTGCAGAAGTTTTTAAGAACTCACCCGACCTTAAGATGATTGGCGTATGCCGTGGTGGTCCAGTTAATATTGATGTGAAAGCAGCAACCGAAGCAGGTGTGCTCATCTCGTACGCACCAGGGCGAAATGCCCAGGCAGCTGCTGAGTTTGCAATCGCTTTAATGTTAGCCGCAATGCGCAGAATCACGCGTGGAAATACAGATTTGCATAAAGGAATTTGGCGTGGAGATTTCTATAGCTATGAGAAAACAGGCATCGAAGTATACGGTTCAACTATCGGCCTGATTGGCTACGGAGCAATCGGAAAGATTGTTGCGAAAATTCTTATTGCAATGGGTGCGCGTGTAATTGTTTTCGATCCTTTTACTGACAAGGCACTTATGTCAGCCGATGGTGTCGAAGCTGTCGAGCTCGATTACTTGCTCAAGAATTCAAATGTTGTAAGTCTGCATGCACGTTTAACGCCTGATTCACAACATATTCTTAACGCCGAAAATATGAAGCTCCTTCCTGAAGGTGCTGTAATTGTTAACTCAGCGCGCGGTGGGCTTATGGATTACGCACCACTTCCAGATTTATTACGTTCTGGTCGTATTGGCGCATTAGCACTTGATGTTTATGATGTTGAACCACCACCAAGTGATTGGCCTTTGTTCGGTATTGAAAATGTTGTGCTCGCTCCACATCTAGCGGGTGCAACAAAGCAAACGGCTTGGCGCGCAGCAAACATCATTGGTGATGAAATTAAACTCTTCCTTGATGGTAAGACACCTCAGTATGTTGCAAATAAAGAGGTTCTCTCTACTCTCTCACTTGGAAAGTAGTTTGAGGTTTTCTCATGGCCATCTTATGTATTGACGCGGGTACCACTCTTATCAAATCAGTCTTATTTGATGATTCTGGCAAGGAACTCCTAGTTGCCTCACGTGACACATTTGTTGTAAACCCAGCACCTGGTTTATCCGAACAAGATATGAACGCAGTGTGGCAGAGTGTTGTTGAAACGTGTAAAGAAATTATTGCTCAGACACAATTACCTATAGATGCAATCTCTGTTACCGCACAAGGTGACGGCGCTTGGATGATCGATGCACAAGGGAACCCAATCGGCAACGCTGTTTTATGGAATGACGGGCGTGCTTCAGTAGAAATTGATAGCTGGGAGAAAGAAGGCATCCTTGATAAAGCTTTCCGAATAAATGGATCGCTCACCAGTCTCGGCCTTCCCAATGCAATTATTAAATGGTTCTCAAAGAATGATCCCCAGGCTCTAGATAAGGCCTCCTCTGTGCTCACCTGTGGAAGTTGGATCTATTTCAAACTGACGGGCGTGATTGGCCAACATGTCTCTGAGGCATCTGCACCATGGATTGATATCACCAATAAATCAATGAGCAAAGAGTTAATCGAACTGTACGGACTGACTGAATATGCAGGGAAAATTCCTGCTGTACTTACAAATCCTCAATCACAACTCTCTGTGCGCGCTTCACATGAAATCGGAATCACAACAGAAACACCCGTGGTGATGTCACCGTATGACATTTTGGCCACTGCAACTGGTTCAGGTGCAATCTCTGATGGCGATGCGTTTGTAATCCTGGGCACAACAATTTGTCCAGGCATTGTGATAAAAAACCTTCATCTAAATGGCGAAGTTGCTGGCCTAAATTTAGTTACCGGTGAAAAAGATACATATCTGCGCGCACTTCCTACACTCACTGGCACAAGTGCTCTTACTTGGGCGATGGAATCTCTTAACTATTCAACGGTTGATGAAATTGGTACAGCCGCTTCAACTGCCAAGCCCGGTGCTGGAGGCGTGATTTTTCTTCCATATCTTTCTGGCGCTGGCGAACGTGCACCATTTCTTGATTCAAGGGCACAAGCTAGTTTGCATGGCATTACCAACTCCACTACTCGTGAAGACATTGCTCGTGCGGTATATGAAGCACTGGCACATGTCATACGCGAATGCCTGGAAACCACAAAGACGCCGGTTAAGCAACTTGCGATAAGTGGTGGTGGGGCACGCAGTGATTTCTGGTGTCAGTTAATTGCCGATGTGGTTGGCGTTCCAACAACTCGTACAAGCGATTCGCAAGTTGGCGCAAAAGGCGCATTAATGTATGCAGGTGTTTCGATAGGAAAATTCTCATCGCTATCGCAAGCTTCGCAGGCTCTAGTATCGCAATCAGATACTTTCACTCCGACTTCTGATCTAATTGAGTTCTACTCAGCCCACCATAAAGAATTTGTTTCGCTACGTAAAAAAATTCAGCCTACTTGGTCTCACTAGTGCAGACACCATTGTGGTTGGGCCTAGATATTGGAACGCAGAGCGTTAAAGCAGTACTAGTTGACGATGCTGGAGTGATTATTGGGAGTGCTTCATCGCCTCTATCCAGTACCCGTGAAGGAATAACTCATGAACAAGATCCAGAACAATGGTGGAGTGCTTCCAAAAAAGTAATAACAAGCGTTATATCAACGGTAAATCCACGCGACATTAAGGCAATCAGTATTTCGGCTACCTCTGGAACTCTTGTAGTCGTAGATTCGCAAGGTAAGCCACAGAGCAAAGGCATTATGTATGACGATGCACGAGCAGCTGATCGCGCGGCAGAATGTAATGAAGCCGGTGCAAACCTCTGGGAAAACCTCGGTTATCGAATTCAAGGTTCTTGGGCACTTCCGAAGATTCTCTGGTTATTGGCTCAGGGAGTTCTGGTTGCAGGAAGAAAAGTAATTCACCAAGGTGACTACGTTGCTTGGAAGCTCGCTGGTAAAGAGGTTGATAGCGATTCAAGCAATACTCTTAAATCAGGCTTTGATATTGAGAAAGTTCAATGGCCTTCAGATTTATTAGCACAATTAAAAATTCCTCATGAAGTTCTGCCTCATGTAAGTGTCGCTGGTGAAGTAATCGGAGTTGTTTCTGATGCGAATGAGACCGCTTTAACTTCACATACTTCAATTGTTGCTGGCATGACAGATGGCTGCGCCGCACAAATTGCCGCTGCAGCGCTTTTGCCAGGTAGTTGGAATTCGGTTTTGGGCACAACTCTTGTTATCAAAGGCGCAAGCACTCTCCGTAAACTTGATCCAACGGGATCTGTCTATGCGCACAGAGCTCCCTTTTCTACAGGTTGGTGGCCTGGGGGCGCATCAAGCACCGGCACAAACGCAATTTCGCAGTGGTTACCTGGTATTCCAGTCAGCCAACTGAAATTTACTAATCAAAACCTGCTCGATGCTCCAATTATTTATCCACTATCCAGAATCGGAGAACGGTTTCCATTTGTATCCAGCGATGCACATGCACTGGTTGCTCGCGGTTTAAATCTTCCAACTCTTGAAAGTGATGGGGCGAAAAAAACTTTCGCATCCATTGCCAAGGGAATTGCATTTGTTGAGCGCCTATCCTTTGATTTATTGGCTTATGTTGGTTATGACATTTCTGGTAGCTGCACATTTACAGGAGGCGGTGCAAAAAATCCACAGTGGAACCAACTTCGCGCCGACGTTCTTTGCCGCTCAGTCCTTATCCCTGAGGAGGTAGAAGGGGCTTTCGGAATGGCAATCTTGGCCGCCGCTGCATTTGAGGATGCTGATGAGGAGTTAAAACTTTCCCGTGTAGCAAAGCGATTGCTCTCTGCTGGAGTTGAGATTGAGCCAGATTTATCTAATGGAAAACTCTTGCTTTCACAGTACAAAGAATTTATCGAGATGCTTCATAATGAGAAGTGGATTACAACCGAACTTAAGGAATTTGCATTGGCGAGGGCTCACTCATGATTCTCTATCTAGTACGCCATGGTGAGTCCGAATGGCATTCAGAGAATCGTTATGCCGGCATCACTGACATCGCACTAACACTAAAAGGTGTTGAACAAGGAATTAAATTGGCCGAGTGGGCAGCACAAGCAGATATTGATCTCATCGTGTCTTCCGATTTATCTCGCGCAATTATTACGGCAACTCCTAGTGTTCAAGCGACGAAAGTCCACCATAAAATTGATCCTAGATTCCGAGAAGTTGATTTCGGATTGGGTGAAGGTCTGACTTCAGATGAGATGCAGTTAAAATTTCCTGAGGCGCGTAATGCATTTTTAGCTGCGCCGGCTGACTCTGCTCTTCCCAACGGAGAAAGAGGTACAGACGCGGTCAACCGTGCCTTTGGAGCGCTGTTCGAATTAATCTCCGTAGATCGTGCTGAAAAAGTATTACTTGTCGCCCATTCGACATTGGGCAGACTCATGCTCTGTGCTTTGACTGGTATCGATGTAAATAAGTACCGCACAGAATTTCCGAATATGATTAATGGCGCGATCACAACAATAGAGATTAAAAATGTTTCACAGCCCAGTGACCTTTATGGTGCTGGCACATTGATTGAGTTCAACAAACTGCCTTAAAAGCTAGGCAATATCTTTCCGCGGAGACGAGGAGATTTGAACTCCTGAAGGCTTTAACACCTTACCTCGTTAGCAGTGAGGCGCACTCGACCGGGCTATGCGACGTCTCCTTGTACGGGGGAAGTTTACCGCAATCAATTGGCTCCGCTACTCCCTGCTTGTAGGCTAGATAAATGGAAAATTCTGACAAGGCTTTGAATACTGGCGCCAAGCGCGTTTACGACGTAGCGCCCTCTGAGATGTTTGCCGAATTCATGAAAAATGGTTGGGCACCAACGCCTTTGACTGGAATTGTTCAAGATGAAGTAATCGCGCATTGCGCGGACCGAAGAGAAAAATTATCTGCTGCATTTACAAAACTACGTTTGGTTATTCCCAGTGGGGCAGCAAAGCAGCGCAGTAATGATACTGATTACCTATATCGCCCTCATACCGCATTTGCTTACTACACCGGCGTTCAAGGCGTTGAAGCTAATCCAGATTCCGTTTTTGTAATGGAACCTAATGGATCAGGGCACACACCAATTCTCTTTATCAATCCCCGTTCTACTCGTGACACATCTGCTTTCTATACCGATGCAAAAAATGGCGAACTATGGGTTGGTCGTCGTTTTACAACTGGTGAAGCATCTGAACGTTATGGAATTGAAGTGCGTGAAATTACAGAACTTAAAAAGTTTTTAAAGGGCAAAAAAGCTTTAGCTCTTCATGGCTTTGATGAACTCGTGGATTCTGTTGTTAGTGAGCATCCGAGAGATGCAGAATTAGTTGAATTTGTTTCCGTTGCTCGGTTAATTAAAGATCACTACGAAATCGATGAGATGCAAAAGGCGGTCGATGCAACTCATCGCGGCTTCAACGATGTAATTCGCGCTTTACCTGCGGCGATTACGACTGTGCGCGGAGAACGTGTTGTCGAAGCAGCATTTTTTGGTCGTGCGCGCATTGAAGGAAATGATCTTGGGTACAACACAATTGCCGCTTCTGGTTCACATGCATGTGTGCTTCACTGGAACAGAAATGATGGAGTGGTCAAGAATGGAGACTTACTCCTTTTAGATGCAGGTGTAGAAGTTGATTCGTATTACACAGCAGATATCACTAGAACATTGCCTGTCAATGGAAAATTCACTCCAGCGCAACGAGCTTTGTACATGCTTGTTTATGAATCACAAAAAGCTGGAATTGCAGCGGTAAAACCTGGTGAGAAGTTCTTGGCCATTAACAAAGCTAGCCATACTGTTTTGGCGCAGGGATTAATTGATATGGGAATCTTAACGATGAGCCTGGACCAGATTATGGATCCTGCAGTTGGCCTACATAAGCGGTGGACATTGCATGGTGTCAGCCACATGCTTGGAATGGATGTGCATGATTGTGCGCACGCACGTGCCGAGCAGTATCGCGACGGAATTTTAGAGGTTGGAATGTGTTTAACTGTTGAGCCTGGTTTATACATCCAGCCTGATGATGAACTATTTCCTGCCGAATACCGTGGAATTGGTATTCGTATTGAAGATGATGTTGTTGTTACCGAAGATGGTTGCCTTAACTTGAGCGAACACATTCCTCATCACCCGGATGAGATCGAAGCCTGGATGGCTTCACTTCGCTAGTTGGCTTCTAATTAGGCTAGTTGAATTCCAATCCACGCCGCTAACAAACCAAAACCTAATGACATAACTAGGTTTGCTGCTGCCTCTTTATATCGCTTCAATTCGTAGGCAAGATAGATGTCCAGCATAAATGTTGACCACGTTGTGAACGCCCCTGCAAAACCAATTGCAAACAAGTCATGGACATGTTCTGACTTACCATACGTTAAACCCAGGAAGAATGAACCTAGAATATTTACAAGAAAAATTCCATATGGTTGTGCGGTGTACTTTCGGATGTGTTGGTCCACAGCGAATCGAAGTGGTGCTCCTACGGCTGCTCCAATAATTACAAGAAATATGTTCATTAACGTACCCGCACAAATTTTCTAGCCGTCGGCACGATAATGACAACTACAAGTAATGAAAAAATGAGGTTTTCAAGCAAAAAGATTGCCCCGCCAGCACGAGGTTCTAGTGATTGCGCGGTAACAGCTGAGAATGTAGTCAATCCCGCACAAAATCCTGGCAGTAAAAGTAAACGTAATTCAGTGATTCCGCGGCGCTCCATCACAACTAACAGCAGTGACGCTAAGGCAACCCCAATAATATTTGCCGCTAATGTTCCAGTACGGTCATTAGGAAATATCACTCCTAAACCAAAACGTGACAAAGTACCGGCAATACCGCCAACCGAAACTAGCGCCAGGGATTTCAGGGTTTAATTGCTTTCTTGCCGACATGTGAAACTAATCTGGTGATCACGCTAATAATAATTGCCGCAAAAATTGCCGACCAGAAGTTAGTGACATCTAATTTGTCGCTCCAGCGTGCAACTAACATAAGCATTGATGCATTAACAACAACTAAGAAAAGTCCTAGCGTTAAAATAACGGCGGGCAGCGTTAGTAGCTTTAATAAGGAACCTAATGTTGCATTAAGAGCACCAAATAACAGTGCAACCCATAGGTATGTTGTGAACCCGCCTTTAACATCGATCCCGGGAATCAATGCGGTGGCAACCCAAAAGGCAACAGCTAAAGCGGCCCAACGAACCAATAACTTCATGAAGAAATTATAAGCCCTCGCGCTTGCGGATCTTTGTACCTAACCAGCGAACTGGATCGTACTTAATATCTGCTACGCGCTCTTTCATAGGAATAATCGCATTATCGGTAATTCTGATGTGTTCTGGGCACACTTCAGTACAGCACTTGGTGATGTTACACATTCCAAGCCCGTGCTCTTCTTGCGCAGTTTTCTTGCGATTCTTTAACATATCGAGTGGGTGCATATCCAACTCTGCGATACGGATAAAGAAGCGCGGACCAGCAAATGACTTCTTGTTCTCTTCGTGATCACGTACAACGTGGCATACATCTTGGCAAAGGAAACATTCGATGCATTTGCGGAACTCTTGTGAACGCTCAACATCGATTTGTTCCATGCGTGCCTCACCCGGAGCTAAATCTTTTGGGTGCTCATAAGCAGGGATTTCCATTGCTTTTTTGTAGTTAAAAGACACATCTGTAACAAGGTCTTTAATGATTGGGAAGGCGCGAAGTGGAGTAACAGTGATTGTTTCTTCTTCGCCAAAGGATGCAACCTGCGTCATGCACGCAAGACGAGGTTTTCCATTGATCTCCATAGAACATGATCCACACTTGCCAGCTTTGCAGTTCCAACGAACCGCTAGGTCTCCCATTTGTGTTGCCTGAACACGGTGAATTACATCGAGCACTACTTCACCTTCGTTGGCTTCAACAACAACATCTTTAAGTCCGCCGTCAGTTGAATCACCACGCCAGATGCGAAGTTTAATATTGCGCGCCATTAGTTGGAACCGCCTTTCGCAATTTCTTCTGGTGTCATGTATTTCTCCAGCTCGTGAATATCAAAGAGTTCGAAGAGTTCTTTAGGAATCACAGGTAATGCTTGTTCGCGGATACTTACTTGGTTGCCATCAAACGATGAAATATTGTTTATCTGGCGCCATTTTTCATTCATAACCGGGAAGTCGTCACGGGTGTGACCACCACGAGATTCCTCACGATTGATAGCTGATTTTGCAGTTGATTCTGCAACTAGCAACATATTGTCTAGGTCAAAAGCAAGGTGGAACCCTGGGTTGAACTTACGTCCACCACTTACAGAAACATTGGCACTGCGCTTTCTAATTTCGGCAATCTTTGTAATTGCATCCCTTAGTTCGCTGCCTGTTCGGATGATTCCAACTAGGTTGTGTGTGATTTCCTGAAGCTCTGCGTGAAGCGAGTAAGAGTTTTCTCCACCTTCACGATCAAATGGTGCCTGAATCTTGGAAGCTGCTGCAGTAATTGCTGCTTCGCTCACTGGATTGGCACCATTGTTCTTTACATACTCAACTGCGCCCATTCCTGCGCGGCGGCCAAATACCAAAAGATCTGTTAATGAATTGCCACCGAGGCGGTTTGATCCGTGCATTCCACCAGCAACTTCACCGGCGGCAAATAAGCCTGGTACGCCTACTGCCGCTGCAGTATCTGGCTCAACTTCAACTCCGCCCATCACATAGTGACATGTTGGGCCAACTTCCATCGCTTCTTTAGTGATGTCAACGCCAGCAAGTTCGTAGAACTGGTGCCACATTGAAGGAAGACGCTTTTTGATAATTTCTGCAGAAATACGCTTTGAAACATCGAGAAATACTCCACCATGTTCTGTACCGCGACCTGATTTAACTTCAGTGTTAATTGCGCGTGCAACTTCATCGCGTGGCAATAATTCTGGTGGACGACGGTTGTTGTCCTGATCTGTATACCAGCGATCCGCTTCGGCTTCGTTGTCTGCGTACTTATCCTTGAAAACATCTGGAATGTACTTGAACATAAATCGTTCGCCAAGGTTGTTTGTAAGAACTCCACCTTCACCGCGAACAGATTCCGTTACTAAAATTCCGCGAACAGATGGTGGCCAGACCATTCCTGTTGGGTGGAACTGCAGAAACTCCATGTCAACAAGGTTTGCACCAGCTTTCAATGCAAGTGCATGTCCATCGCCAGTACCTTCCCATGAGTTAGAAGTAATCTTAAATGTTTTCCCAACTCCACCAGTTGCAATTACAACTGCAGGTGCTTCAAACAAAACTTCTTCGCCTGATTCGCGCCAATATCCATAAGCACCAGAGATCTTTCCGTTTTCTTTCAGAATATCTGTGATAGTTAATTCTGCGAAAACTTTTATTCCACTTTCCATGTCGCCAGTTTCACGACCATCTTTTTGTTGCAATGCAACAATCTTTTGCTGCATTGTGCGAATAAGTTCTAGACCTGTGCGATCACCAACGTGTGCAAGGCGAGGGTACTCATGCCCACCGAAGTTACGTTGCGAAATCTTTCCTTCTTTAGTGCGATCAAAAAGAGCGCCCCATGTTTCTAGCTCCCAAATGCGATCTGGCGCTTCCTTTGCATGTAGTTCTGCCATGCGGAAATGACTAAGAAACTTGCCCCCTCGCATTGTGTCGCGAAAGTGCACCATCCAACTATCTTTGTCATTCACGTTTCCCATTGATGCTGCGGCTCCACCTTCAGCCATAACAGTGTGGGCCTTACCAAATAATGATTTACAGATGATTGCTACGCGAAGTCCTGATTCGCGTGCTTCTACTGCAGCGCGTAATCCAGCGCCTCCGGCACCGATTACAAGGACATCGTATGTATGGCGTTCTAGTGTCATAGTCGATTTTCCTTTAGAAGATTGGGTAGTTAGTCCATGCGCCAGTTGCAACTTGGCGAACATAGATATCGGCGAATGCAACGGCAGCTAATGAAAACCAGGCGAACTGTTGATGTTTATGGTTTAGAACTGAAACCCAACTCCATAGCTTGTATCGAACAGGGTGCTTTGAGAAGTTTTTTAAACGTCCACCGATTGTGTGGCGGCATGTGTGACATGACATTGAGTACAACCACAACAATGTTGAACTAAGTACAAGAACAAGAGACCCAACGCTCATGTGACCCCATTGGCCTGCAGGGTTTTTAAATGAAATAATTGCGTCATAGGTTAAGAAGACGTTAAACACTAATCCTGCGTAAAAGAAATAGCGGTGTGAGTTTTGAATAATTAGCGGGAATCGAGTCTCACCTGTGTACTTCTTGTGAGGTTCTGCAACAGCACATGCCGGCGGCGACATCCAGAATGAACGGTAGTAGGACTTGCGGTAGTAGTAACAGGTCATACGGAAACCAAGTGGGAAGATCAAAATAATTAAAGCTGGCGACAATGCGAAGTTGAAAACTGTTTCGCTGATTGGTGCAAAACCAAAGATTTTTGCCTCTGGAAGACATGCTTGTGACAAGCATGGTGAATAGAAAGGTGAGATCAGGTGATCCTTGTAGTAATTAGCACCTTCGAATGCGCGAAAGGTTGCATAAATAACAAAGGAGATTAAAACTCCGAAAGTTATAAGTGGTTGTAACCACCACTTATCTGTGCGAAGCGTGCGCTCTTTTATTTTTGCGCGCGTTGGTGAAAAAACACCTGACATGTACAACTCCCCTGGTGTAAGCCTGTTTGTTACTAGGGGATAAGTGTCCTCTGGACATGAAAAAGTGGCTAGGTTTATTCCCGCATACGCGGT
>CAIJHZ010000119.1 GCA_903820565.1 uncultured Actinomycetes bacterium | reverse complement strand
TAAGCCAATTTACTTTAATGACACACCAAGGTTTAATGAAATTGCAATGGGATCAATTATCCCGGTATTAGAAATCCCAAATATTGTATTGATCTTCTTCTTTGTTTCATTCCTAGCCCATCTACTTCTGACTAAAACTACATTTGGTCGCTATACCTTTGCGCTTGGTTCAAATGAAGAGGCAGCCCGACTTTCTGGTGTAAATGTTGATAAATGGAAGATTTGGGTTTATATATTTGGTGGTGCAACCGCAGGTCTAGCTGGTGTATTGATTTCAGCACGCCTTAACTCTGCCCAACCTTCACTAGGAATGGGTTATGAACTAGAAGCAATTGCTGCTGTAGTTATTGGTGGTACATCACTACGCGGAGGTGAAGGCAAAATTATTGGAACCGTAATTGGTGCACTTGTTATTTCAACTTTAACAAATGGTCTGCGCGTACTTTCAGTACCGCAAGAGTGGCAAACAGTGGTAACGGGAACCATCGTGGTTCTAGCTGTTTACCTCGATATCGTTCGTCGTAAGCGTGAGGCTGTGTCCTCTGCCCGACAAACATCCGGAGAAAAATAGATTCGAGTAGTACGTAAATTCGAATCAACTAGGTAAGGAAAGGAAAGACCGTGAAAGCAATTCATAAAGTAGGGATCATTGCATCAGCAATGGCTCTAGTTTTGACTGGTTGTTCTTCAAGTGGTGATAGTGCATCTGGCGACAAGCCATATGTAGCGATCATCTCTAAGGGTTTCCAGCATCAATTCTGGCAAGCAGTTCAACTGGGTGCCACAAATGCTGCGGAAGCTAACAACGTAACAATGACATACGAAGGCCCAGAGAATGAGTCACAAGTAGATAAGCAACTTGAGCAACTTCAGGCAGCACTTGCCAAGAAGCCAGCTGCTATCTGCTTTGCAGCTCTAGACTCAAAGGCTGCTAACTCACTTCTAGAAGAGGCTAAGGCTGCGAATATTCCAGTTATTGGCTTTGACTCAGGTGTAGATAGCGATATTCCTGTAACTACTGCTGCTACTGATTCAGTTGCATCCGCTGCACTTGCTGCAGACAAGATGGCTGCGCTAATTGGTAACAAGGGTAAAGTTGCAATCGTTGCTCACGATCAGACATCTCGTACCGGTATTGACCGCGTAAAGGGATTCACTGATCAAATCAAGAGCAAGTACCCAGACATTAAGATCGTTTCTACCCAATACGGCGGCGGAGATCAACTTAAGTCAACTGACATCACAAAGGCAATCATTGCTTCAAACCCAGATATCAAAGGCTTCTTCGGAGCTAATGAGGGTTCAGCAATTGGTGTTCTAAATGGTGTTAAGGAGTCTAAGAAGGTTGGAAAGATCACCGTAATTGGATACGACTCAGGTAAGGCACAAAAGGATGCGATCCGTGATGGATCCATGGCTGGTGCAATTACTCAAGATCCAATCGGAATTGGTACCAAGTGTATTGAAGCTGCTGTTAAAGCAATTGCAGGCGAGACATTGCCTAAGTTGATTGACACTGGTTTCCACTGGTATGACAAGACCAACATTGATGAAGCAGAAATTGCTGCAGTTCTATACGACTAATAGCAATCTCTGATCATTAAATGATCAAAAGGGGCCTAGCTTTTGCTAGGCCCCTTTTTTAATATCTTTATTTTCTAGATTTCCAAACAGAACCAGTTGCGTAGTCATAATCAACTAGTGATTGAGCTTTAATTTCAGCACCAGCACCTGGCGTAAGTGGGGCCACATAGCAAGCATTTTTAATCTGAGTTGGAATAACAAAATGCTCATGTAGGTGGTCGACAAACTCAACAACTCGCTTATCGTGATGGCCAGTAACTGCAACTGAATCAAACATTGCCAGATGAGCGACCATTTCACATAGTCCAACTCCACCTGCATGTGGGCAAACTGGAACACCAAACTTTGCTGCCATCACAATGATTGCCACATTCTCATTAACGCCCGCTGTTCTGGTGGCATCTAACTGTAGGAATGACATAGAGCCGGCTTGCAGCATCTGCTTGAACATAATCCGGTTATGAACATGTTCACCAGTTGCAACCTTGGTCGGTGCAATCGCTCTAGCAATTGTGGCATGACCCAAAATGTCATCTGGTGAGGTTGGTTCTTCAACCCAGAAT
>CAIJHZ010000118.1 GCA_903820565.1 uncultured Actinomycetes bacterium | reverse complement strand
GAACATTCATATGCACTTTTGCCAGACGGAAAGCCCTTTGTATTGACCGCACCCGATGGCGGCAAAGAGCGCCTGGCCGCACTAGATATAGAGATTTCAAGCCTTCTTAATTAGATCAATTGGCACGCTTAAAAGTGCCGCGCCTCACAAAGGGTGTCCAAAACGTTATGTAAATGTCCTTATGTACATGGCTATCTGGCAATAATCTAGGCAAATCCCATCCCTCGTGGGTATTACCTCTTAAGGAGAGTTTCAATGTTGAAGAAGAAAATTGCTGGTGCGGTAATCGCATCACTTGCAGTTGCCATGGTGGTCACAGTTTCACCACAAGCAAATGCAGCGCTCAAAGCCGCAAATGTGGCAAACGTTGGTGACCAGTGCGTAACAGCTGGTCGCGTAGCAAAAGCCCGCGGTGTAAATGGTTCTGATTTAACTTGTACAAATGTAAAGACTGGAACATCTGCAGGATCACTTCTTTGGTGGTATGCCGACATGAAACCATTCGGTTCAGTTGAATGGGTATCTTCATCTGCTATCGGCGGAGGATACGGAACAACTGCGATCGCAATTGGCGATGCAATGAAAAAAGAAGGTCTTCTAAAAGATTACACAGTTACATACAAGACAAATGCACCTCTTGGTCTTGGATACTTCTATGATCAAAAGGGTCGCAATGACCTTCTGTTGATTACAGGTTTTGCTATGCCTGGTGGTCTTGCTACTAACGGTTCAAAGCTTTCAATCACAACAGCGAATGCGGTTGCCGGTGTTATGCGTGAAGCAGAAGCATTTGCAGTACCTACAAACTCTAAGTACAAGACAATTAATGACTTGATGACAGACATCAAAGCCAACCCAAAGACTGTTGCAATCGGCGGCGGTAACTACGGTGGAGTTGACCACGTCACTGTTGCAACACTTGCAGCAACTCTTGGCGTTAAGGCTCTTGACCTCAACTACATTCCTTACTCAGGTGGCGGAACACTGGTACCAGATGTAATCGGTGGACGTGTTGCTGTAGGAGTTTCTGGAACTTCAGAGTTCGCTTCTTATGTAGCAGCTGGCAAGATGCGAATTCTCGCTGTTACTTCACCAAAGCCACTGAAAGCAATTAAGGGAAAGACTCTCGTTCAACAGGGCGTTAACCTTACTTTCGGTAACTGGCGCGGAATTCTTGCTCCAGCAGATCTATCTGCAGCCGACCTTCTAAATACTTTGAAGGTTATGGACACACTTCATGCATCTGCTTCATGGAAAGACACATTGGTCGCAAAATCATGGATCGATGAATACCGTGCAGGCAACGCTTTCTCATCTTGGATCAAGACTGAGAACACGTCAATCATGAACGTTCTAACTGATTTCAAGTTGATCAAGTAACCGCCTAAAAGACGAGTTAATACTGATCGAATGAAATTGCCTCAAGGCGCGAAGAGTGAGCTCACATTTGTGGGCTCACTCTTCGCCCTTGGTTTTTTAGTTTTCTGGGATACCGCGCGAAGTGAGCCGCCGGCATTTAATTTAACGGTTAGCCCAAAAGTTTTCCCTTACGCAATTGCCTTATTTCTGATGGGACTTTGTGCCGTTCTCTTCATCAGAATTCTTCGTGGAGATGTCGCTACTCCTGAGGGCTTAGCTCCGGGTGACCCAATTGAAAAATCTGACTATAAAACTTTCTCAATTGTTCTGGCCTCGCTCTTTGCCTACTTGTTGTTAATTGAACGTGCTGGCTTTGTCATCGCAGCGTTAGTAACTTTCTTTGGAATTACAGTCGCATTTGATAATAAGCGGCCTATTCGTGCCTTGTTATTTGGTTCAATCTTTATTTTAGTAATTTACATTTCTTTCACTAAGTTTCTTAATGTCGTTTTGCCCGCGGGTATTTTGGAGGGCATTTTGTGAGCAATCTAAATTCACTCTTGGATGGTTTTGTTAGCGCACTAACCCT